>JAAYFZ010000095.1 GCA_012727965.1 Clostridiaceae bacterium | reverse complement strand
TGCGGCGGCAGCTTCGGGCTGCATCTGAAAAAATCAGGCTATGACGGCCTAATTATCACTGGCAAAAGCCGTGAACCGGCTTATATCGATATTGATAATGGTTCTATTTCTCTAAAACCTGCTCAGCATCTATGGGGCATGAATACATCCGAGGCCCAGGAAAACCTTGGTGCGAAAAATCGCGGTAAATTGGTTATCGGTATCGCTGGAGAGCATCTGGTCAGGTATGCCGCAGTGATCAGCGAAGAGAGAGCCGCCGGACGTGGCGGGGTCGGCGCTGTTTTTGGCTATAAACTGTTAAAAGGCATCGTCGCTAGTGGACAGAATAAACTCGAGTTTTTCGATCAGGAGAAGTTTAAGAAGCAGAATCTCAAATGGATCAAACAGCTAAAAGCACATCCGTTGACAGGAAAACAGCTGCCTAAATATGGCACAGCCGGGCTGGTTCGCATGATGAATAGTCATCACCTGCTGGCAACTAAGAATTACACCAGCGGCCAATTTGAGGCTTATGAAGAATTGAGCGGCGAGAAATTAGCTGAAGAGAAGCTAATCAAAAACAAAGGCGGCGTCACTTGTCCGATACAATGCGGCCGACAGGTCATGGATTATGACAAGGCGGTAAAAGGCCCGGAACTGGAAACGATCGGATTATTGGGCAGCAACTTATTAAACAGCGATATGAACAGTATTATCCGTATAAATCATTTATGCGATGAATACGGCATAGACACGATAACTTTTGGCAGTTCTATTGGCTTCGCCATGGAGCTAAATGAAAGAGGCATATGGGACAATGGCCTCAAATTCGGCGATACCAGTATGCTGGAAGCTCTGGTTGAACTAGTTTCAAAACGTGAGGGCATCGGCGCTGAAATCGCAGAGGGAACAAAACGTTTGGCCGAAAAATACGGCGGATCTGACTATGCCATCAATGTAAAAGGTCTCGAAACTGCAGCCTATGAACCACGCGCTGCCCAGGGAATGGGTCTAGGCTATGCCACATCCAATCGCGGCGGCTGTCATCTAAATGGCGGCTATTTGGTCGTACTAGAAGGCCTGGGACTTAATGTCAACGGCAAAACCACACGCGGCAAGGCGGCTTTTACCATTATGTTCCAGGATATGATGGAAGCCGTATCATCAGCCGGAATTTGCTTATTTACGACCTATGCGATCCTGCCTGCGTTTTTAGTAAACAAGCCAAACAGCAGAATTGCCAAGATCATCAATGGCGTCCTTCCTTCAATGGGCGGTATCGTCGGCGTAGTCAAGAGAAACATGTGGCTGCTGAGCTTCAATATGGCGTCGGTGTTGCCATATCCATTCATGATTCGCCTTGTGACCGGCAAAAAAATGACGATCGGCAGCTTCATCGAATTCGGTGAAAGAGGCTATAATCTTGAACGCATAATCAACATCAGGCAAGGGCTGCAAGGCAGCGATGATACTCTGCCCAAACGCTTGCTGCGAGAGCTGCAGAGATCAGACGATCCGGATAGCATCGTCAAGCTTGATGTGATGCTTAAGAAGTACTACAAAATCCGTGGCTGGGATCAGAACGGCGTGCCGACTCAGAAGAAACTGAGGAAGCTTAAGCTGGGTTGAGGGTGAGTTAGGGCATGTGCCCCCAAAACAGTGGACTGTCAAACTCTGTCTGTGGGAAAACAATTTCTATTTAAGTGAAAATCTTCGCAATAACTTCGCTTCGGAAGCTGTCATGTACCAATCGTTGAGTGAGAACTCGATCTCTGAAATATTGCTATTGCCGAAATCATGAGATCTATAATGATCGAGAAGCTCGATAAATCTCTCGGGATTATTCAGTGCCGGTGTCCGAAAGCGCATACAGGTCATATGCGCCGTCCGCATCCGGTAGCGCTGATCGATCGTGCAGAATAAGCCCGACTCGCGAAAACTTGACCTGATATTGTCGCGCAGCTGCTCCAGCTGCTCGTCAAGCGGAAAACCCTGGATCATCACACTGTCAGGAGTGGCCGTCACGCCACGATAAACAATGGCAAAAGCCGAGCTCTCCTGTGCCGCGCGCTCGATCGTGTGGATATATGGGGCCAGATCGATCTCGTCCAGCTGGAAATCTGCCTCACAGGTAATGATTGATAAGACTGTCGTATGCAGCTCATCCACCTGATAAAAATACTGATCAGGCTCGAGCGGCGCCGCTTCAGCCAGAAAATTCATAACCGCGTCCCTGACCGGCGGCGCTGGACGCAGCAAAACAGTCAGACCGCGCCGAGTGTCCCTCGACTTGTCAGACAAATTCGGATCCACTCTTAACTCGTCCGCCCGAATAGCTGAATCAGCCTGCTCACGCAGACTGTCATAGATGAGTTTAATCTCCGACATGGCGAGTAAGCTCCTTTTGCGCAAATATTTCCTTGAGACTAGCACTATATGGTGGTCTGGCAATGCCATACTCAGTGATGATCGCTGTAATCAGCTCATTATCAGCGAAATCAAAAGCCGGGTTATATACGCCAACGCCTTCCGGTGCCATCCGCTGTTTATACCACATCTCTGTAACTTCATGAGAAGGACGCTCCTCAATTTCGATATCCTCGCCTCGCTTCATTGTCATATCAATGGTAGAAGTTGGCGCGCAGACATAAAAAGGTATTCCATAGTATTTTGCCAGGATCGCCAGGCCTGAAGTGCCGATTTTGTTGCAGGCATCACCGTTGGCCGCGACTCTATCACAGCCGACAAAAATCGCGTCGATCCAGCCATTTTTCATCACCTGAGAGGCCATATTGTCACAAATGACAGTCGTATCGATGCCATTCGATTGAAGCTCATAAGCCGTGAGCCGCGCTCCTTGCAGCAGCGGTCTGGTTTCATCGGCAAAAACCCGGAAGTTATAACCTCTTTCCCGACCGAGATGAATCGGCGCGAGCGCGGTCCCATACTTGACCGTCGCCAGCTGACCGGCATTGCAATGCGTTAAAATCCCGCAGCCATCTTGGATTAGTGTCAATCCATATTCGCCGATCGATCTGCAGACGCGGATATCCTCTTCTCTGATCTCGACCGCCTCATCGCGAAGTTTTTCCACTATTTTCTCCACCGATTTATCTGAATTTGCCTTAACAACATTGTCCATGCGACCTAGTGCCCAGAAAAGATTCACCGCCGTCGGACGCGAGCTGGCGAGATAGTCTTTTGCCTCGGTGAACTTGCTATAAAAAGTGTCAAAATCATTATCGCCCGCACTAATTTGCCTGGCCGCAAGATAAATTCCAATAGCAGCCGCGACACCGATCGCCGGCGCCCCCCGGACTCTCAGCAAATAAATCGCTTCCCAGATATCCTTCAGCTCGGTCAGCTCAAGAATCTTCAGCTCATTGGGGAGCTTCGTCTGATCAATTATCACCAAAGCGCCCTTCGCATCATCAAGCGCAACCGTATCGAAGTCCATGATGTTTTTGCTGGCCATATTTTACATCCTCTCGCTTTTGTATATGTGAGTAAGACTAACCGCTGTCTCGACTTATCAACAAACCAGTACCCATAAGATATCACCTAGCCTGGATAACCTGGCAAAAGTCATCTTCCATGCAGTATTCCGATAAATTCACTGTATTGCAAGGATGTGATCATGTCAAACGAGGTGCTTCCTGAGTGTAACCGGGTGTTAAACGCGGACTGCCTGGCACCTCAACCGGGGACCCCCTGGCGTCTTCCTGGATGTAACCGCAGTTAACCTGACGCTCCCTGGCGCCATGGTGTCCCCAAACCGGCACTCCCTGGCACCGCCACCACGCCGCTCACTGCAACCACGCCGCCGCCACCACAAATTCAGAAAATTTGTTCGACTTTTTGTCGACAATGGGTCCACAGAAGGCGAAATAAATTATATAATAGTCAGCAATAGGAAATCCTGTGGTCAGACGTGCAGGGCACGGCGAAGCCTGGCTGCTATAAAAGGAAGGACAGCATATGGTTGAGGGAATAAAAGTTTTGCATTGTGCGGATCTGCATTTAGGTTCGGAGCTGACCGGCGCTCCGGGCTCGGCGGCGCAGCGAAAGCAGGAGCTGCTGGGGACTTTTCGCCGTATCACTAATATTTGCCGTGACGAGGGCGTCGATCTGCTGTTGATTGCTGGCGATATGTTCGAGGGCGCAAATGTTGACGATGCGACGGTGCAGTCGGTGAAAGAGTATCTTAAAAACATGGGCAGTACTGTCGCTGCGATCGCACCTGGAAATCACGACTATGTCTCGATCGACTCGCCTTTTGCCGGTAATAACTGGCCGGAAAATGTCATCATCTTCCGTTCTGATCTGGCAAAAGTCGAGTTCCCGGAGCGGGGTTTTGCTGTTTGTGGTGCCGGCTTCACCTGCACTTATCAGCGCGAGTCTTTGCTTGAAGATGCAGGCGGCCTGATGCTGGACTCATCACTCATTAATATCTGCGTGCTCCATGGCGACCTCGGGCCAAATGGCGCCATAAGCGATTATAATCTGGTGACGGAGGCACAGTTGGCGGCGAGCGGTTTCAGCTATGTCGCGCTGGGTCATATCCATAAGCGAACTGCTATTTTGCGGACGGGTCCTTGTTCGTATTCATATCCGGGCTGTCCGGACGGGCGAGGTTTCGACGAGCTTGGTGAAAAGGGTGTTTATATCGGCACTGTCAGCAAGAATACCGCGAGGCTTGAATTCAGGCCGGTTTGCAGCCGGATGTTTCTTTCAGAGGCGATCGATATTTCCGGTCTAAACTCAGAAGGTGAGATCGTTAGGCTTGTGCTGGCTGAGCTGCAGACACGCTATGGCAGCGATTTCGGCCGTCACTATTATAAGCTGCAGCTGACTGGCAGTATCGACGAGACTTTTGTTCTGCCGCTGGCCACGATCAGGGAAGTGCTGAGCGAGTCGCTTTATTTCGTGAAGATCGCCGACCATACTCATATCGAGGTCGATTATGAGGAACTGGCAAAAGAATCCTCGCTCAGGGGCATATTCGTGCGTAAAATGCTGGAGAGAATCGCCGCTGCCGATAGAGCAGAGCATGCTGGCAGACGGTCACAGCTGCCGATTGTTGCTCTGGACACCAGTGGCCCTGCTGCTGATAACAGTGAGAGGGACGGTGTCAGGCAAATAACTGAAACCGATAAACTGAAGCGTGCTCTTGAACTGGGCATCATGAGTTTTGACGGGGAGGTGAAGCTCGATGAATATTGAGAAAATCTATATTGACAGCTTCGGCAAATTTGAACGATTCGAGCTTGATCTCGGCAGTGATTTCAATGTCATATATGGTAATAACGAAGACGGCAAAAGCACGCTGATGGCTTTTGTCAGGATGATGTTTTACGGCGATACGAGCAGGTCGCGCAACAATATTCGCGAGAAACTGAGGGAACTTTATCGCCCCTGGCATAGCGACCGCATGGGCGGGTCGATCAGATTTTGTGCTGACGGTGCGAGGTATCAGCTCGACCGCAATTTTGGCAAGACCAATTCGAGCGATAAGATCAAAATCACGAATCTTGATACCGGTGCGGATATTCCTCTTATGCGAAATCAGGAGCCGGGACAAATATTTTTCGACCTCGGACTCGAAGCTTTTGAGAAGAGTGTTTTTATCGGTCAGAACGGCAGCCTGATCAGCGGCACGGGAAAAGACGACGAGATCATGCAGCGGCTGCTTAATCTCGTGACTACTGGTGAGGAAAACACCTCATACAAGAAGGTTGCGGATAAGCTCGATGCTGCCAGGCAGAAGCTTCAAGGCAAACAGAAAGCAAAAGGCCTGCTGCCGGAGTCGCATAGCAAACTGGCTCAGCTGCGGACAGAGCGGGATCAAGCTCTTCAAAATGAACAGGCAAAAGCTAACGCCCAGTTCGAGATCGAGCGCATGCGGGAACAGCAGCTTGAACTATCAGGAAAAAGAGACGTTTTTCGTTCGCGGCTCAAGCTGTTGGCAGTTGATAAGGAACAGCAGGAGCTTGAAAAAGCGATCAAGAGACGCAAGGAACTTGATCAAAAAACAGATGAGCTGCTGAAGCTCAAGCGGGAATTAGAGCGGCCGGATATTGTTCTTGATGACAGCTTCATCGTAGCGGCTGAGCAGAAGATCAATGAGTATAATCAGCTGATTAATAATCTGGAAGAAACTGAGGTCCAACAGCAGGAGCAGCAGAAGAAACTGGAAGAACTACAGTCAGCTGCTATTAGGGAGATACCGGAGGGCAGAACAGAAACCCTGCGCCAGCTGGAAAAGGATATCGCCCAGACTGAACGCGAGCGCAATGCTCTTAGCGATGAAATCGATAAGCTGCAAGAGCTGTCAAATCTTGAGCAGGAGCATGCCGAGCTGACATCATCGCTTGAGACGGGCAAAACGGCTCTCGCGGAGATCAAAGAGGCCACAGAGTTTGCGTCCGAAAAATATGAGAAGCTAAAACAAGAGAGACAGGACCACTTAAATGCTCAAAAGGGGCTGAAGAACGAGATCGAGGAAGCGCAGCGTTTGAATCGCCAGGCTGAGCTTGAACTCAATAACGCGCAGAATAAGCTCAAATCAGTCAGCGACCAATTCAATCTCAGGATCAGCATGGCTGAGCAGCAGCTGGAAAAAGCGCGGCAGCCTCAAGTCTATCAGGAGGACATTCCAGCTTGCCGTGAAATCAAGAAACCTCTCGTAGCAGCAGGTATCGCGATTGCCCTTCTTAGCCTGATCCTTGGAATAATTGTCGATCCATTTCTCTTCCTGCTGATCATCGCCGCAGCGATCATACTGGTTTTTTCTGTGCGCAAGGTACCGGCTCGAACAATAACCAGACAGAGCACCGACCCACGCGCTGTCGAACAGGCAGAAAAGCAGCTCCAACAGGAGCAATTTATTTTCAATCAGGATAAAACTTCTGCTGAGCAAGAGCTGGAAGCTGTTCACGTAAAAAACCAAGAAGCAGCAGCACAGGAAGAAACGCTCAGAAAACAGGCAGCCGAGTTAGATGAAATCCTGGCAAAAGCCGAGCAGCAGCTGGAGTCAGCTGATAGTGATTATGATGAGAAGAAGGCGCAGCTGGCAAAACTGCAAGCAGACTTCGAAGCTCTTGAGAAGCAGATCGAGGGCAAAAAAGCTTCGATTGCCGATAAACGCGGACCAATTATTGAGAAGCGGGCAGCAGATGATTTCGAAACCGATGTACTGATCAGCGAGAACCAGAAGCAGCTAGCGGAGCTGAATCAGAAATATAATCAGATGGCACAATCGCTGGCAACAGGCCTGGCTGATTTTGATGTACAAACGCTGGAAGAGATCTATCAACTGGAGAAGCTATGGAACAGCCATAAACTGCAGCTTGAAGCAGCAGCAAAGTCCGCTGGTGAATCAGCGGAGAAGATCGCTGAACTTAAGCAGAAGCTCACGGGCAAGAAGCAGGAACTGCTGGATTTTGTCTCGTCCTATAAGACGGCCGAGTCGGTCGATCATGTATTGGTTTTGCTCGACGAGCTTGAGCATAAAATTGCTCGTATTAATAATCTGAATGCTGAAATCATTGGCTATCAGAGCAGTTTCAAGGATACTGAAAATAAGGCCATCCCAGAGCTTGAGGCACAGCTGCAGCAGGTAAGTCAGCTGCTTAATGAGTTAAAAGCGTCAAGTGGACCGACAGCTTCGAATGAAACAAGCGAGCTGGTTGAACCGGGCGATACGATTGAACCGGGTGCGTCATCTGAGCCGGTTGATCTCAATACACTTGAACAAAGGATTTCAGACCTCGAAGTCCAGATCAACGAGCTTGGCGGCCGAATTGCCGGCAGCGAGGGTTCGATTCGCGAGAAATACCGTAAGCTGCGCAATGTCAGTCAGATTGATAATGAAATCGAACAAATGGAAGAAAAGATCGAAAAAATCAGCACTGACTTAGATGTTCTCGGGATAGCTGCAAAAGCCATGGAAGAGGCTTTTGAAGAGGTGCAGCGCAGCTTCGGACCGCTGGTCAACACCAGGACGGCGGCAATCTTCAAGGAGCTGACGCAGGGCAAGTACAGCAATGTGGCAGTATCGAGAGATTTTTCAATAACCTTCGAGAATAGCAGCGACCGCAGCTTGAGAGAGTGGGGTTATCTCAGCAGTGGCACGATCGACCAGGCTTACCTGGCTCTGAGACTGGCCATTACTGAATTGGTGACGAATGGCAAGGAAGCGCTGCCACTATTGCTTGATGATATCTTCACCCTGTATGATGATACGAGAGCTGCTGAGGGCATGCGTTTTATCAGCGAATATCACCAGAATGGTGATAAGGCCCAACAGGTGCTTCTGTTTACCTGCCATAGCCGTATTGCTGATATGGGCGCCAAGCTCGGCGCGAATTCGATAATTCTTGCGAGAGATGTAGATTATGACGATGCCTAATACTTCTTGTCTGATAACTTAGGCTGAGAGGTTAGGCAGGGGAGTAAAGTGAGAATGAAAAAGCTACATTTGATTCTATTGCTTACAATAGTTTTTGCTTTCATATTGCAACCTATAGCTGCAATTGGTGTTAGTGCGGCTGAAGAAGATGATCGCAGTTACATTAGTGACATTGGAAGTGATATCCGAAAATTTGTAAGTGACAATAGCATTACGACCGCGGGAATGAGTGTAGCTGTATTTAGTGCAGATGAAACTTTATATAAAGAACATTTTGGCTATATGGATGTGCAGAATGAAATTGCAGTTTCTAGCGCGACCGTAATGGAATGGGGCTCTGTTTCCAAATTATTAGTATGGATCAGTGTGATGCAGTTAGTCGAGCAGGGAAAAATTGATTTGGATATCGATATTAGCGAATATCTACCTGATAATTTTTTGCGTAATCGCTCGTATGATAAGCCAATTACCATGCTGAACCTGATGAACCACAATGCAGGTTTTGAAGATAGCATTTTAGGTATGGCGACAGGGAGAAAAGAGAGGATTGTTTCCCTTGAGGAATTTCTACGGGAGATTCAGCCTGAACAGATATTTGAACCAGGCAGCATAACTGCATACAGTAATTGGGGCACTACTCTTGCAGCTTATATTGTGGAATGTATTTCTGGCATTCCGTACTATCGATATGTAAGGGATAACATTTTTGAGCCGCTTCAAATGAATGATACTACTATTGCGGCTGATCTTAGCGATGATCCGAATGTTGAAGAAAAAAGAATGGAACTAAAAATATATACATCAGAGGTTGAAGAAATAACACCCAATATCTCGTATATCA
>JAAYFZ010000094.1 GCA_012727965.1 Clostridiaceae bacterium | reverse complement strand
GCCTGGCACCTCACCCTGGAACTCCCTGGAGCCTTCCTGTCGTCAAACGCAGTTAAACTGGCACCGCCCGACACTAACCGCAGATAAGGTGGCACTCCCTGGCACCGTCACCACCACCGTCACCGCCACGGCCACCGGCCGCCGGCCACCGCCACCACAACAAATTGTCGCATATTCGCCGAAATAGTCGACTTTTGCCGGGATATGATGAGATTTAGCTTAATCGCTGGCGTTTATAATTGATTCATCTCAAATATCGGGATGTAGTTACGTGATTGGAAGTTGATTGAACATCACTGGAGGTTAGTGATATGGGCAGGAAGAAGCGCGATTTTGTGAAGAATGGCATATATCACATAACTCAGAGGTCGATCAAGGATTGTTTTGCTTTTAAGGAGCCTTATGATAAGGCGATGTTGTTGAAGTTGATGGATGAGGCGAGGCTGAGACATCCTTTTGAGCTGCTATATTATGTGGTGATGGACAATCATGTGCATTATTTGATTCGCATGACAGAGGGCAATCTGAGTGTTGCGATTGGTCAGATCAACCGTTGTTTTGCTCGTTACTATAATCGTAAGAATGACCGGAAAGGGCAGTTGTTTGATGATCGTTTTCGCTCGACTCAGATTCACGGGACCAGTCATCTGCTGACTGCTATTGAATATATAGCTAATAATCCGGTAAAAGCCGGGATCGTGGAGGAGGCTTCTGATTATCGTTGGGGTGGGCACAATGAAGTTCTGGCGAAGCAGATTTGTTATATAGATAGAAGCGCCCTGCTCAGATCGATCGATTACGATGAGAGCAAGGCGCTGAGGATCTATTTGCACAGGATCAGTCCTGCGATTTAGGTCTAATAAGAAATTACGTTTATCTTGAGATATCCGGATCAGTGAAGATATCCATGTCATCTCTGCTGGTAGTAGAGAATTCAGAGACTATGGCACCTTCTGGTCCGCCCTGAAACCAATGTTTTGTGTTTGGATTGAGCGTATATTGCTGGCCTGGCTCTAAGATGATCTCATGCCATACAGTGTAGTTTTTCTCGCGGCCTTTTGGCAAAATTGCTTGTGGATCAGCTGTGGGCTCGCCTTCTACGTAGAGGAAGACTTTGCCAGCGCGGCAACGGAAGGTTTCTTCTTTTCCATCTGCTGAACCGATGTCTGGATGACGGTGCTCGGGGCAGGTCATGCCCGGCAGCAGAACAAGCTCTTTGGCACAGACTTTTGAGGTGTTGACATATGTTATAAGGATCAAGCCTGTTTGATCCATTTCACCAAGGCCGAAATCAGCGAATTCGAGATTTTCCTGTTCTTCCGGCGTGAGTACGATTTTGGCATCATTGAAATACTTCATTGCTTCCTGGCGATAGTAGTCCTTTTGTTTTTGGTCAAGCATGTGTGTGCCTCCTTATCATCGGTTCATCATAATCATTACAAGTTCATTTATGACGGCAAATAAGTATATGCCGCACTAAACATCTTTGCAGCTAAGAAGAGATTAACACTTTTTTGCCATATAGTAAACAGTGTTTACTAAAGCTCGAGATATCTTTTAAGCTACAAGATAAGGATGGGTATCAGCATTTACGATTACTTGACTAGCTTCTGTTTGAAATAGGCGTCGATGATACCGGCGGTGCTGGCGTCGGCAGCGGTTTTGTCATCATAAGAGGAGGCGAGGACGCTTATATTATGAGCGCGGCTGATCAGTGAACGCTGACGTATTTTGTTTTCGATCATATCGGTTAAGAGCTGTGGCCGATAGTTTAGCTCACCGTAAAGGACGATGGCGTCTAGGTCGAAGAGGTTAATCGCATTCACGAGTGCGGTAGTCAGCCACTCGGCGATCTGCTCGATGATGGCGAGAGATCTGCTGATGCCGATATATGCGAGGTCGACGACAACATCGTAGCTGTCGAATCCGAAAAAAGCTTTGAGAGCATCGAGTGTGGCGTATTTTTCGATACAGCCATAATTACCGCAGGAGCATGGTCTGCCAGCAGCGTCGATGCTTGTGTGACCGAGCTCTCCAGCGTATCCGCCGAGACCGCGATAGATCTGACCATCGCTGATCAGGCAGCTGCCGATGCCGCGGGAGATCGTTACGAAGAGAATATGCCTATGTTTATAGATAGGGCTCTTGCCATTATAAAATTCACGCATGGCCAGCAGGACAGCGTTATTCTCGAGATTGATTGCCAGGCCGTTATTCAGACCGATATCTGCCTGGGATTCAGCTCTTTTTACAGTGTCTACTGGCGATTCGGCTCTTGTCGCAGCACCAGAAGTTGGAAAGAGCGGCCAGGCTGAGACTGCTTCAGCTATATCGAAGTTCTGAAAAAACGGGAAGTCTATCGGTTCGAGGATCCGATTATTTTGCCGATCCAGAGGCCCGGGGCTGCTGATGCCGATGCCGACGAGTTTGTCTGGTTTCAGTTTATTGTCTTCTATCATATGCTGCATTGTTTCGGCAGCCCATGACAGAACCTCGTCTCTGTCAGCAAAAGAAGCGGTCGGCCGGCTGTGTTTTTCCAGCGGACGTCCGCGTAGATCAGTTAGTACGGTGCTGATATCACGTCTATGCAAGGCCAGTCCAAGTGCAAGCTTATGGTCCTGGACTATGTCGAGCAGGATCTGCCTGCGGCCGCGTCCAGATTGCAGAGAGCTTGTCTCCTGCAGCTGGCCCTCAGCAATGAGCTCTTGAACTATCATGGTC
>JAAYFZ010000093.1 GCA_012727965.1 Clostridiaceae bacterium | reverse complement strand
TCACCAAGGGAATAGAATATGGGCCTTTGTTTGTAAATTTCTATAGGTCGTAGCAAATGGGGTCCATGACCTACAACAGCGTGTGCGCCTTTGTCAATGCATCTATGTGAAAATTCACGTAGAAAATCATCGGGATTTTCCTTGGTTGTTCCTTGTATTTCATGAGAATGAACAGAGACAATAATATAATCCGCTTGTAGCTGTGCTTCATATATAGCTTTTTCCACCCGAGCCATATCCGCTTCATTAACATTACTCTCTCTTTTTGTTTCTTCACCAAGCACAAAACGTATATCTTTAAAATCGAAACAACCTTCTGGTAGTTCAGGTAAATAACCTTCTGCTCGGACAATATCATTATACCCATTGATATTTGTCTCTTTAGCTAGTTTCTGAATTGCCTCCATTTGATCAGAAGTTACATGATATTTTTCACTAAATCGCAAACCATTTACTCCTGGTCTTCCTATCATCCTCCGGGATTGTTCTCCTGCCATGGCGGCTGGATTGAATGTGGAAACTACACTTATAAGGGCAATTCTACCTGAAAGAGTATCTAAATAAGCAGGTGCAGCTGCTTCCCCAAGATTTCGTCCAACACCTGCATTAACAAAGCCATACTCATTTACTGAATCCAAAGTCTTCAACAATCCATCATAGGAAAAATCCATCGTATGATTGTTGGCAAATGACAAGGTATTGAAGCCAAATTCTTTCATATCTTTTAGTACTTCAGGATAAGTCCAAAACCAAGACCCTCCACTAAACTGTGAGGCGAAGCAGTCCCCTCTATGTAATGTTGTTTCAAGGTTAAGAAAGCGCATATCGCCCTTTTTAATAAAATTAGCAATTTCATTAAATCCATCGTATGCTCCAGACAGTCTACGCTGAACCATGGCATCTCCGGCTGCAGTAAATTTCATTGTATTATTCATTAATGTACTCCTTAATCTTACATAGCTTTTTCTGAATTCTTTCTTCTTGTATGCATATGAGCTCCTAACTTTTTGATAATAATTATTAGTTCCCTTTGATTCTTTCACCTTATTATACATGTTTCATGAAAACATTACCATAATAGATTTCCAAACAGATCAAAAAGCCCTTTATACCGCTGCTGACAATACATTATCTAAACTGTATTTGGCGGATATTGGGCTTTTACGTAGAATGTCTCAATTGCCGGCTACTGCAATTTTGGGGTCTCAGCACGCCGACTAAAGGGATTTATTTATATCTGGTTGGCTTTCTCTTTGATCCCCTCGATGAAGACGCGGAACTCTTACTTCGTGTAGTGGATGATCTTCTTGTAAATTTCTCCTTAGGCTTAATCGTTTTGTCTACTAATGGATATGGATTATCTGTATTTTCAGGAATGGTTTTTACGATTAGCTTCTGAATATCTTTTAATAATGGCTTTTCACCATAATCACAAAGTGAAATCGCAATACCACCATGTCCCGCTCTCCCAGTACGTCCAATTCTGTGAACATAAGTCTCTGGAACTTCAGGCAGGTCGAAGTTGATGACATGAGAAAGCTCATCTATATCCAGTCCTCGTGCTGCGATATCAGTTGCAACCAATATCCTGATTTTTCGTTTCTTAAAATTGCTCAATGCTAGCTGTCTTGCATTTTGTGATTTATTCCCGTGAATCGCCTGTGCTAATAGTCCTGCTTTTTCTAGGGATTGGACTATT
>JAAYFZ010000092.1 GCA_012727965.1 Clostridiaceae bacterium | reverse complement strand
TGCGCAAACTAGCCGACAAAGCGCAGCAGATCGCGACAGATCCAAGCAGGACAGTTTTGCTTGGCGATCGATCTTCGGGAGAGGGCGATCTGGCTGTCCTGCGGCATGCCGTTATACACTTGGCGGAAAAAGCTTCCGGGCAGCTTAAAACACTGGAGCAGGACAAGAAGTATTTACAAAATTTCCTCTCGGATATTTCACATCAGATTAAAACTCCGCTTGCTTCACTTCAGCTCTATTTCGACCTGATGCTGCAAAACAAGGAAATGCCAGAGGAGAAGCGTCAACAATTTATTGAACAGGGTCAAGTCCAGATCAGACGGATCGATTGGCTGATTCAAGGACTGTTGAAAATGGCCAGGATAGACGCCGGTTCAGTCAAGATGAGAATGGTTCCGATGGACATCGCTGAAACCGCCGCTCAAGCGGTCTCACCGTTTTCTGAACAGCTGCAGCAACGGCAGATCAACCTGCAGAATAAGATTCCCTCCGGTACTATCTGGCCCCATGATCCGGAATGGCTGGCCGAAGCACTCAGCAACTTGATCAAAAACGCGATAGAGCACACACCCACCGGTGGTTCGATCGAGCTAAATGCCAACAAGACCGCACTCTCACTTCAGCTTCAGATAAGTGATACTGGTCCAGGTGTTTTACCAGAACAAGCTAACAAAATATTTGAACGCTTCTATAGACAGGAATCTGCAAGCAGACCTGATTCAGTCGGAATTGGTCTATCTCTTGCCCGTTCGATCTTCGAGCAAAACGGCGCTGATCTAATCGCCGGCAGCAGACCAGGCGGCGGAGCGGTCTTCACTGCCAGTTTTCTTAAGAAAGCTTAAGCTAAATTACATTGTGTATTAAGCGGCTGCTGATAATCTGATAATTGAAAACTATAGACTGCATCTTCAGGCTGCTCAAAATCAACTTATTACATCCAGCCTCAAGACAGATTATTCAGGAGGGCATAATAGATGTCTATCATCAAAACAAAAGGATTAGTAAAAACATATGGCAAAAAGGACGCTGCCGTCCACGCATTACGCGGGGTCGATCTGGAAGTGCAATCAGGTGAATTCCTCGCAGTCATCGGCCCATCAGGCAGCGGCAAATCAACATTGCTGCATCTGCTCGGCGGTGTCGACAGGGCGACAGAGGGTTCTATTCTAGTCGAGGACAAAGAACTAAGCGGTTTCAATGAGAAGCAGCTTTCACTATACAGGAGACGCAGAATAGGCTTCGTATTCCAATACTATAATCTGGTGCCTGTATTAACTGTAGAGGAGAATATTTCGCTGCCTCTTATGCTGGACGGCCTCAAGCCAGACCAGGAATGGCTGGAAGAACTGCTGACAAGGCTTAATCTTCAGGACAAGCGTCATAGCCTGCCCAATCAGCTATCAGGCGGCCAGCAGCAACGCACCGCCATGGCCAGAGCACTCATACACCGTCCAGCACTAGTACTGGCCGATGAACCGACAGGCAATCTGGATTCACAGAACGGCCGCGAGATCATGGCCCTGCTGCGCGACACGGTCAGAAGAGTCGGACAGACACTTATCCTCATCACTCATGACCATAACATTGCCGCTCAGGCTGATAGAATCATGGTTATCGAAGATGGCCTGATCAGACCGATGTCGGTCGTTTCAAGAGTCTGAGGGGGTAAGTAATCATGAATTCTCTCAGTCAACTCAGCCGCCGTTATCTGCGTCGGCAATGGAAACGCACTATTTTTACCAGTCTGGGCATCGTCATGGCTACTGCTCTGTTTGCAGGTCTGGCCCTGCTCCTGACCAGCTTCGTCAATATGTATGTAGAATCCGAATCAGCAAACAAGGGTAGCTGGCACTACCACATATCAGGTCTGACGATGGAACAGGCCGAACAGCTGCAGGCAAATATCCGGGTGCGAGACAGCGAGCTTATCGCGACTTCTAAATATTTGGGCAAGCTGATATATAAGGATAGCGATGGTTTAGACCTGCCTGAACCATCTCCCGAGCAATCAAGCGATTGGCTGCTTCTACGTGATATCAGTCAAATGGGCGATAAACTGTCACCCTATCCGATGTCACTATTAAGTGGACGATTGCCTGAAAACAGCTCCGAAATTCTGCTAAACGCATCAACGCTCGGCTTTTTCCAGGGTGTTGAGATCGGCCAAGAGATAGAATTGGATTTTATTGAAAACGGTGACAGTTCAAATTTTCAGCCGTTTTCAAGAAC
>JAAYFZ010000091.1 GCA_012727965.1 Clostridiaceae bacterium | reverse complement strand
GGTTGTATGAGAACGAAGAGCGCACAAAGAGCCGCCAAAGGCAGGTTTAATGACCTTACAGGCCAGCAATTCCATTCCTTAACTGTTGTTAAAGACAGCGGTCAGAGAGACAAATACAAGGCTATACTTTGGGAATGTAAATGTGTCTGTGAGAATATCACCCTGGTCCGGGGCAGTGATCTGAAATCCGAAAGAATCATAAGTTGCGGTTGTCAACAAGCTAAGATACAGAGCAAAGAAGGACACAAACACAAGGATGCTATACTGAGTACAATGGTAGAGGGTACGAACCTTGCTGTCCTAAATGACAAACCAACCAAGCGGAATCAATCCGGGGTAAAGGGCGTCTTTTGGAATACACATAGAGGAAAATGGGAAGCCCGCCTCACGTTCAAGGGTACTGTCTATAGACTAGGGTTATACGAGTTTCTAGAGGATGCTGCCAAAGCCCGTAAGGAAGCGGAGGAGCAGTTTTTCAATCCTATGCTGGAGAAGTACGGCAAGGATCCGATATAACCGAAGTGTTCTAGGTATAATCAAACAGATAAGCAGATAAACGGAGATTTAAATATACAGTGTTTCTATTTTACCCGTGCATACTACTATTATAAAACAGGCTTCGCAGAAATTACATTGGCTTTTATAGAGCAGGATTCTTACTGAATATAGAAAGGTGATAATGTGAAATGGAGAGAGGAAATGTATTGGTTATCGGTAATTCTGGAGTCGGAAAATCTACTTTGATAAATGCTGTTCTTGGTGATGGGATAGCTGAAACGGGGGCGGGTACAGAAGGAATAACAGATAAGCTGTCTATCTATGAGAATGGACAAATACCCTTTCGTATAATAGACACGGTTGGCTTTGAACCTACTTTTATTAAAGCACAAAGGGCTATTGCGGCTGTAAAAAAATGGTCAAAGGAATGCGCAAAAAAGGGAAAAACAGATAATCAAGTAAATGTTATATGGTTTTGTGTAGACGGAGCAGCTCGAAAACTATTTTCAAAATCTATACAAGATCTATCAAAAGCAACAAAAATGTGGGAATCAGTACCAGTGATTGTAGTGATTACTAAATCCTATTCTGAGCCCGAAAGAGAAGAAAATATAGAAATGGTTAACAATGCATTCGCAAAGCAGAGACGCTATTCTAAGAATTTGCGAAAAGTAATTCCGGTAGTTGCATCTACATTAGTGGTGAACAAAGACATATTTGTAGCACCTGATGGAATTATCGAACTGATCGATGCAACAAATGAATTGATGCCGGAGGGGATCAAGGCAGGACAAAATGATCTTAATACATATATACTCAATCGTAAAAGAGCCCTGGCTCATGGGGTTGTTGGGGCGGCAACTATGGCAGGCGTTGTGGTAGGGGCTATACCGATACCATTTTCTGATGCATTAATACTGTCATCAATAGAAATTGCTGAAATTAATGCGCTGGCTCATATATATGGAATTAGTAAAAATGAAGAATCAAAAAAATTCTTTAATTCAATTGTTGAGGTAGGTACGGTAAGCATAGCAGCAAAAGCAGCAATCAGTGCGTTAAAAGCTATTCCTGGGGTAAATTTGGGAGCAAGTGCTATTAATGCGGTTATTGCAGGAAGTATTGTAGCTGCTCTTGGAGAAGGTACGATATATGCTTTCGAACAAATCTACTTGGGGAATAAGAGTGTATCTGATATTGACTGGGTGAAAAAAGTGATAGAGTCAAAGCTTTCTGCCCAATTCATTAATACTGTAAAAGATAATGTGATTAGAATAACTGAAAATACAGATAAACAAAAGATTGTAAAGATTATTATGGATGTATTTAACAATAGCACTGTCTCATCTGATAAGCAAACAATATAATTCAATCTGCTTGTAGAATTAGAATGGTCTAAAATAATGATCTTTGCCATATATCACTAATTTTGAATTTGGCACCAATTCCGCCACCCGTATGAATGTCCAATCCATGGCCAAGGGCCGGGGCAGTCCATAGTCTTCCTGCTCG
>JAAYFZ010000090.1 GCA_012727965.1 Clostridiaceae bacterium | reverse complement strand
TATTATCAATCTGGTCAGCAGCATGTTCATGCAGCCAATATTCAGCATATTCTGCGGTTGCAGCAATTACAAATGAAGGGCTTGATGTATGGAATATTTTCAGGGAACTCTCGAGACGCTGCAGATCAATTCTGTTACTTGAAACTGCTGCGACCGAAACATGTATTACTGCTGCAGAGGTCAATGCCGGCAGCGTCTTATGAAGACTCTGCACACAGATATCTGCGCCCTGTCTCATTGCCGAAGCAGGCAAATCTATATGCTCAAGAGACAAATGAGCACCATGAGCTTCATCAACAAGAACTGATGCATTATTAGCATGGGCAAACTCAGAGATAGCGGCAATTTCCGCACAGCTGCCATAATAGTCAGGCGAAGTGAGAAAAACTGCGTCAAAATCTCCATTAGCTGCAGCCAGCTGAACATCTGCCAGACTGATTTGCGGCAGAAGTGTCATCGGTTCATTATTTTCTGGTGGAGCCTCTGGCCACAAGCTAGGCTTGATCCAGACAATATTCAAATCAAGAAGAGCGGCTGCATGCATCACAGACTGATGGCAAACACGACTCATAAGAATTCTGCCACCTCTTCCGGGACAAGCCGCTAACATTGATAATATGCCTGACGTACTGCCAGCCGTCAGATAGCGTGACCAGGCCGCACCGCTAAGAATAGAAACCTGTTCCAATGATTGTCTTGCGGGACCCTCCGGCGCCAGCAGATCGTCACTTCCAGACAATTCAGTAGTATCAAGAAGATGAAGATTGCTTCTCAACCATTCCGGCCATTGTCTGCCATTGTGATGCCCGGGCATATGCCACGAAAAGCGCCCTGCTGAATTTAGTTGCAGCAGGGCGGTAATTAGTGGCAGTCTGTTTTTATCTTCGGAGCTATCGGAAAAAAACATATATACTCTTACGCTGACTTATCAAAAATCAAGCTTGATCGTATGGATTCCAGCGATATCAAGCCAGATTTCTTTTTCTATTCTCTCATTATCTCTCCTGATATCTTCAGCTGTTTCTTCCTGTTTGACGCGTTTCTCCCAGCGATTATTGCGATTTTCCTGGGTATTGCGCGGTTTAGCTGTGCGCTGCTGACGGTTCTGTCTATTGTCCTGATCAGAAGGTCTCTCGCCCGATGTCTTGCCCCTGGCAACATTAACATTCTCATTAGTCTGAGCTTTTTGCTCGGCAGGCTGATTATTCTGACGGTTTCTGTTATCGCGGTTCGGCTGTGCCTCTTTGCGCTCAACAGGACCGCCTGCATTCGCCTGTGCAGGTTTGCGATTACGGGGACGGCGATTGCGCGGGGGCTGATTGCCGCCCTGACGCTTCTGTGGTCCTGGACCTCTCTGACTCTGTTGGGAACCATCACTCTGGCCGCCTTGAACCTGTCTATCCTGATTTGCAGAACCTGCATCGCCAATTTCGCGATAATGGCGTTTCGGATTGCGGTTTGGACGATTTTTCTGATTGCCGCCATCCTGGCGATTATTTGGTGTGTTACTATTTGCTTCCTGACTCATTTCTACCTCCGGTATAGGTCTTAAATTAATATTACTCTTGATGCTGATAAGTTTGTAGTCTCAATACCAGTTGGAGTACAAAGGCCTGACGCTCTGAGATGCCTGAACTTGTCCGGTTATTAGCTCATTTAGCGGCAGCATCACAAACTCGCGTTCATTCATTCTCGGATGCGGTATTGTCAATTCCTCACTGTCCATACTTATATCATCATAGCTGATGATATCAATATCAATTGTTCTCGGTCCCCAGCGAACTTTTCGCTCTCGATGGAATTTTTTCTCAACCTTCTGACATGCAGCAAGTAGATCAAGCGGTTCCAGTCTGGTCTTGGCGCTTACAACTATATTGTAAAAAGCCGGCTGCTCTGTGAAGCCTAACGCGTCGGTCTCATACACAGATGATACTGCTGTTATCTCTATATCAGGATTAAGCTCCAGCTGCTGCACGGACTCCCTGAGCATTCGTAGTTTGTCGCCCAGATTAGAGCCCATGGACAAAATTATTTCCTGCCAGCCTTCCGTTTCCTGCCTCTCATTGCTATGATTTGATTCGTCTCTGCCGGTCAGTTTCATTAGACTACCTCCTGACCTGCCTGCACAGGTTCTGACTTGCTGGCCGTAAACCATACTCATTCAGCTGCCAGCTTCACCTTAGAGCATCTCTTCTCACACAAACCTGCATTGTGTCAAAAGCTCCATCAATCGGAGCCTGCGGTTTGCTCACACAAACCTCCACGGCACTTATCAACGGATAACTCTGTATTATAGCGTCAGCAATATATCCAGCAAGCTTCTCTATCAGGTTGAAGTGCCTGTCTGACATTATACCACGGATAAGTTCAAATACATCGGCATAGCTAACGGAGTCTTCCAGTCTATCAGAATACGAGGCCTGGTTGTTCATCAGCTCCATCGTCACATCGATCACGAAACGCTGGCCGAGCCTCTTTTCCTCAGGCAGACAACCAGTATAACCGTGAAAAGTCATCCCTCTCATCATTATCCTGTCTCTTGTTGTATGAGTACCATCTGATGCTAAGGCCAGATTAGCAAGGCCAAATTCGCCTGTAGATTTGTTTTCGCGCCATAATTTATCGGCAATAATCGCCGCCTGACGACTGCTTCTTATATCATGTACTCTGACTATATCAGCAGCACCAGCTATGCTGGCCGCCGTAACGATGGCAGTAGCCTGATCAGTTTCATCTGGCGGCAGATCGAGCATATTACCGATAAAACGCTTGCGTGAATGAGCAATCAGAATTGGAAGACCCATAACCTTCAGTTTTGAGACATTTCGGATTAACTCCCACGATTCATTCGCTTCAAGACCGAAACCGATCCCGGGATCAAGTACAATTTGATCTCGGCTGATGCCTGCGGCCAGAGCCAGATTAACACTATCCTGCAGCTGTTTGATCACAGCAGGCATAAGATCAAGTTTCTGATACTTCTCAGCCTGTTTAGCTTGCATTCTCCAAGCCGACATAAAAATTTGCGAAGATGGATGATTGTTTCTGTACATGACTGCATTATGCATCAAAATGACCGCTGCGTCATGCCGACTGATCACAGAGGCGAGCTTATCATCTGCATGCAGACCATAAATGTCATTTATGATTGAAGCACCTGCACTGAGTGCAGCTTCAGCAACCTCGTGTTTCCAGGTATCTACAGATATAGGCATATCAGGATAATCCCTGCTTATTGCTTCTATCACGGGAACAATTCTGGCTATTTCTTCTGATACATTCACCGGTTGACTGCCTGGTCTAGAGGATTCACCACCTATATCTATGATATCGGCTCCGGCAACAATTAATTCCTCAACATGCTTTCTGGCCTGATCGAAGGAAAAGGACTTCCCTCCATCCGAAAAAGAATCAGGGGTTACATTAAGTATCCCCATGAGAAGTGTACGTTTGGCATATTCAATTTTATGCCTGCCGGCATGCAGTATGCCCATTAAGCCAGTCACCTCCGCCTGATCAGAGCCATAGCTTCTGATCTTGATCTGGCGTCCTTCTTGCACAGGCCGCGCAAGGCTGAAGTCACAGTCACTGAACCTGGTTTTTTGATACCGCGCATTGTCATACAAAGATGCTCCGCTTCAACCACCACAGCTACGCCCATTGGATCTACGGTCTCAACTATCATATCAGCGATCTGCGATGTCAACCGTTCCTGCAGCTGAGGTTTTCTGGACATCATATCAACTATACGGGCAATCTTGCTAAGCCCAATGATTTTCCCGTTTTGCGGAATATAAACTACATGAGCCTTGCCGATGAAAGGAAGCAGATGGTGCTCGCACATTGAATAGAACGGGATATCACCTACAAGGATCATCTCATCATGATCTGCTTCGTCAAAAACCTTGATACTATCTCTTACATCCTGATGCAAACCGGCGAAAATCTCTTCATACATGCGGGCAACACGATCAGGCGTTTCAACCAGACCAGGCCTCTCGGGATCTTCACCTATCGCAAGCAGTAGTTCTCTGACAGCTCGACGCACACGATCCTGATCGACTCCTCCGGTTTTTGACTCACTTACTTCAACATTGTTAAAATATTTTTCATTATCATTCATTATAAATTCACCTATCTTTTTTGTCCGCCTTGCTCCTGTATCATGCGCCGATAAGCCATCGGTGTCATGCCAATATGTTTACGGAAGGCGGCATTGAATCTCTGTGGACTGGAAAAACCAACCTGCGACGCAACGCCGCTAACCTTGATATCCTGCTGCTGCAGCAGTTTGCAGGCATGATCTACTCTTACCTGCATCAAAAATGCCATCGGACTGATTCCGGTCTCGTCACGAAAAGCTCTGGTAAAATAGCCTTGGCTGAGAAAAACATATGAAGCGGCCTCAGCTACAGATATATCTCGGTCATGGTTTCTGATAATGTAGTCACGAGCTATTTTTACTAGTTCACGGGCCTTGCCGGTTCTAACTCGCAGACTCTCTTCCCATTCCTCGCGTAAGCCTCTTGCCAGAGCGACGAGCAGCTCCATGGCCAGCAGCTGCATCATTATATCTTTGCCATAGGAATCCTGACGGTTCTCTTTGAGGATTCTCTCAACCAGAGCAGCAATATCCTGCCGGCTCTT
>JAAYFZ010000089.1 GCA_012727965.1 Clostridiaceae bacterium | reverse complement strand
TTATTATCCACTTCAGAACAGACTTGGCGGTTCTGTTTCACTAAGCAGCGATCCTGTTTTTTCCGTGACAGGTCCGATATCAGATATGCTGTTTAAAGGTGCTGTCAGCATGAACTATAACGGCAGCAGCTGGGAACGATTGCCGATGAATGAGGCTATGGGCTTTAATGATCCCATGTACTTCCAGGCAAGGGAAAATATTTTAGGAATCAGTGATCTATTTGATATGTCCGGTCCTTTGATTAATAGTATGATTTCGATCGATGGCTCATTATATACAGAGGAAGAACTTGAAGAGCTGCAAAACAATTTAACTGCAGAGGGATACCTAAATGGTGGAATCATAGAATCCAAAACATATGATGTCGAATTTACTAAGCAAGGCTTCCGCTCTGTTTTTTACCATGGTTCTCCGATGGATATTAGTTTGGATCTTGAGAGTGACGCGTCACTTCAGGGGTTCGATCTATTTTCTGAGCTTATCGAATTTGATCCCACATTATACTTCAACGATGGCGGCGCCATCTATACAACAACTCCATTTTCACCTGGACAAGGCTATAGAGTTGTTGCTATGGATAGAATAATAAATGAAAACTCATTTTCCTATTGGTACAATACATTTTATGGTATTGATACCTCTGGGCTTGATTTCAATGCTGAGGATATAGCTTCAAGTGTCGGCGACCGTAGATATCTCCAGCTTCCTGATCTGCCTGAGTATCGATTAAACGGCTCTTTGTCCGTGCTGGCGAGAGAACTAACAGCTGATAAGAAGAACCAATACGATCGTGCTAAGGCTATCGAAGAATATCTGATGAACGCGGCAGAATATTCGTTGCGGGTAGAAATACCACCGGCTGACCGGGAATTTGTCAGCTGGTTTCTTGAGCAGAAGGAAGGATATTGTGTTTATTTCGCTACTGCCCTGACAATGTTATGCCGCTCTGCCGGTATTCCGGCACGCTATGTCGAAGGATACTATATACCCTCTGGTAGTGACGTTCCGCGGTTTGAAGATAATGAACTAGTAAGGAAGAGAGTAATTACAGGACAGGAGGCCCATGCCTGGACTGAAGTTTATATCGAGGGTATGGGCTGGATGACATTCGACGCTACTCCTGGTGGTGGTACTGCGGCAGCTATACAAATTGAACAAGATCGGATCAATCCCTATCCGATTCCAACAGCGCCGACCAGCATACAAGATAACGGACAGAATACTAACAACAGAAATGAAATACAAGATCCAAGCGATGACTGGTCTGCTTTCTTCAAACGGGTCGCTAGAGATTTGTTGCCTTTTGCCATTGTGATACTACTGGCCATAATCGTAATCCTGGGACTGCGTCTATGGATCCTGCGTTTGCGTCGTCTATTTGAAGAGAAGTGGTGGCTGGCAAAAGAAAGCAGCGTCAGATTAAGGATCAATCTATTATTGACAGCCATTCTGAGATTGCTGCCTGAACATAACAGACTCTGGGAAAACGGACAAGTTTGGTCAGATTTTGCAGAAAACAGCAGACACTATATTTTTTCGATCAGTAACGGCACGATCGATGCTCATGAATGGGAGAAGGCTTCACGTATATTCAATGAAGCTCTCTACAGCAATCATGAAATGAAGGAAAAACAATGGCATTTAGCCTGGCACATTTTCAGCAGTATGATACAGGGTCTGCTGGAGAAGAAATCAGGCAGATTAAGAACATGCCTGAAATTGCTTCCAATGCTGCCCCTATTGCGAAAGTAAAATCAAAAACAAGGTCTATTGTGAGTGCGGTCACAGTTTGGTCTGGTCTTGCACTGATAACAGATTTCGTTGGGCAGATCACCTTCAGTAAAATATAGATTCAGATTGTCGAGTGTTGTTTTGGCAATATTTGCCAGAGCTTCGTTTGTCAAAAAGGCCTGATGTGATGTGACAATAACGTTCGGCATCGTCACCAGCCTGGCCAGAATATCATCCTGCATGACTATAGCAGAGAAGTCCTCGAAGAAAATTTCTGATTCTTCCTCATATACATCAAGTCCGGCCGCGCCAACTTTGCCGGTTTTAAGTGCCTCTGTGAGGGCCAGACTGTCAATCAAAGCACCTCTGGAGGTGTTGATCAGAACGACGCCGTCTTTTGCCAGGTTAAGTGCTTTTTCATCAATAATATGATGTGTCTCTTTTGTAAGTGGACAGTGCAGAGAAATGATGTCCGATCGCTTAAGCAGTTCATCAAGAGAAACATAATTTATATCGCTGTCTTCTGCAGGGAAGAGGTCATAAGCAATTACATGCATTCCGAAGCCACGACAAATATCTATAAATATGCGGCCGATCTTGCCAGTTCCGATAATGCCTATCGTTTTGCCGTGCAGGTCATAGCCTGTTAGTCCATTTAGACTGAAGTTGAATTCACGTGTACGGTTGAAAGCCCGATGAATTTTACGGTTCAGTGTTAAGATCAGCGCCATTGCATGCTCAGCGACGGCATATGGTGAATAGGCTGGTACATGAACAATATGCAGTTTTCCGTAAGCGGCAGTGAAATCGACATTATTATAGCCGGCACAGCGCAGTGCCAGTATTTTTATCCCGAAAACATGAAGCGTTTCGATGACCTGTTCGTCGATAGTATCGTTTACAAAAGCAACAACTGCATCGGCC
Source organism: Clostridiaceae bacterium (assembly GCA_012727965.1). Classification (GTDB taxonomy): domain Bacteria; phylum Bacillota; class Clostridia; order Saccharofermentanales; family UBA5734; genus JAAYFZ01. Next base: position 2,421 of record JAAYFZ010000089.1, on the reverse strand, counting down.
CCTTTGGCCAGAGCAACTGTATCAGGATTGAGTTTGTTTTCAAAATATTTAATTCTGAAATCATATTGAGATTGCAGACGATCAAAAGACTCTCTGTCATAAGGCTTGGCGTCAAACATTACGATTTTTTTCATGCTACTTCCTCCGTTGTTGTAATGTCAGCACATTGACTAATGCTTTTGTGTATTATGTATAGATTGATTCTAATTCAGAAACATTTTCATGTATGTGAACTCTGTTACGAAGCTGCAGATATCTATCAACTGTATTGTTTCTGACTGACAAGCGACCGCAAATTTGTTATGATTATCGGTGATGCAGTCTGGCCGAACAGTGGCAAAAGACTGATATCTTATATAGGATCGAGGTTAATTATTTTGGCTTTACATAAGGTTACAGCAAGTGAAACAGAGCGTCAGAGAGATTTCTGCCGCAAGGTCCGTGAACTTGATACTTCATATGGTTTAAACTCTCCACGAGGTTCGAGTTATTTTATTATGACTTTTGGTTGTCAGCAAAACGAAAATGACAGTGAGCGCATGTCTGGGCTGCTCCAAGAGATGGGCTATTTTGAGGCTTCCGGTTATGAAGATGCTGATTTGATATTTCTTAATACCTGCTCAGTTAGAGAAAATGCTGATGATAGATTATTTGGGCATCTGGGCATGATGAAAAATCTCAAGCGTGATAAACCTCAGCTTCTTGTTGGAATCTGTGGCTGCATGATGACACAGGATGTTCATGTCGATAAAATTAAGAAGAGCTATCCATTTGTTGATATGCTTTTCGGCCCGCAGGACATATATCGTTTACCAGAGATTCTCTGGCATCGTTTGACTGACAGCAGGCGTGTATATGAGATCGGCTCTGATGATACCCTGGCCGAAGATATTCCGATACAGCGGGCCCGCAAGCATCGTGCTTTGGTATCGATCATGTTCGGCTGCAATAATTTCTGTACTTATTGTATTGTTCCATATACACGCGGACGTGAAAGAAGCAGAGAATTCGATCAAGTCATCAGAGAGCTGAAGCAGCTGGCAATAGAAGGCTACAAAGAAGTCATGCTATTAGGCCAGAATGTTAATTCATATGGCCAGGATCTGAGAAAAACAAGACCTGATCATCCTGATTTTGCTGACCTGATGGAAGCTGCGGCTCAGATACCAGAGCTTAGACGAATCCGCTTCATGACTTCTCATCCTAAGGATATATCCGATAAACTGATCGATGTTATCGGCCGCTATACAAATATTGAACCACATCTGCATTTACCGATTCAGTCTGGAAGCAATAGCATCCTACAGAAAATGAACCGTCACTATACCAGAGAACAATATCTTGAGATTATTCGAAAAGCACGCGAGGCCAGGCCGGGCATTACTTTTTCGACTGATCTGATCGTTGGTTTTCCTGGAGAAACAGAGCAGGATTTCGAGGATACTCTTGACCTGATGCGCCAGGTGCGGTTCAGCAGTGCTTTTACCTTTATATACAGCAAAAGAACCGGTACTCCAGCTGCGGAATTGGATGATCAGATCGATGCAGCTGTCATTAAGGAAAGATTCAAGCGTTTGCTTGATTTGCAGAATGAACACAGCTTGGCCTCAAATCTTGAAATCGAGGGTCAATTGGTAGAAGTTCTGCTTGAGGGCAGAAGTGATGGTGATCCGGAAATATTGAGTGGCAGAACAGCTGACAGCAGGTTGGTAAATCTTCGGGTCCACGACCTGAGCATGATTCCTGAAAGGCTTCTAGGCGACGATGGCTTACTTGACGGCAGCCGTCTGGAAGGTTCTATGGCACAAGTTAGAATTACAAAAGCAAAAACCTTCTCTCTGGAAGGAGAATTGGAGCAGCTTGAAACATGAGTCTGACCTATGACACGATAAACCGCGACAAAATAACTCCAATGATGCAGCAATATTTAGGTCAGAAAGAAGCCTGGCCGGATTGCCTGTTGTTTTTCCGTCTGGGCGATTTCTATGAAATGTTTTTCGATGATGCGATTACAGCTGCCAGAGAGCTTGAGCTAGCTCTTACTGGTCGTGATTGTGGTCTGGAGGAGCGTGCACCAATGTGCGGCGTTCCTTACCATGCAGCCGGCAACTATATTTCCCGTCTAGTCGCGAAGGGCTATAAGGTCGCTATCTGCGAACAGGTTGAAGATCCGGCAACGGCAAAAGGCATCGTCAAAAGAGAGGTTATTCGTGTTGTTACGCCTGGCACTGTGACCGATACCGCGTCACTGGATGAAAAGAGCAACAACTATATTGTATGTGTTTATCAGCTTAATCAATATTTCGGACTAGCGGCATGTGACCTGACTACAGGCACCTTCGATGCGACTCAGATCATAGTTGGCAGAACCGAAGGCAAGCTGGTGGATGAAATAGCCAGATTTAAGCCTTCTGAATTGGT
>JAAYFZ010000012.1 GCA_012727965.1 Clostridiaceae bacterium | reverse complement strand
TGCTGCCTACATCATTGGCAGGCATGGCTTCTATGGACGTGATTTTGTGGTTGGGCAGGGTGTGCTGATACCAAGGCCTGATACTGAAACCTTAATTGAACAGGTAATTAAACGCAGCGCAGATTTGCCTGATAAGCTTCGTATACTCGATACTTTTACCGGCAGCGGCTGTATAGGTATAACACTTGCTTTGGAGTTGACCAGAACTGGTCACCAGGTCGAGCTTGATCTGGCTGATATTAGTGCAGAAGCACTTGCTTATTCTAAGAGTAATATTAATGCTTATAGCTTGAATGAGAGCACCAGGATTCATCAGACAAATGTATGGCCTGATATGCCATCTAAATGGGATTTAATAACTGCTAATCCTCCGTATATCAACAGAGGCCTTATTGATGATCTACAGCCGGAAGTAAGTGTAAAAGAGCCCATGCTGGCCTTAGACGGAGGAGCCGATGGTCTTGATTTTTACAGAGTGATATATAGTCAGGCTGCTAATAAGCTTAATCCGAGCGGTATTATTGCCTGTGAGCATGGTTTCGATCAGGCAGAATCGATCCGGCAAATCGCAAATGAGTATGGCTGGCACAACATTTATCAGTATAATGATTTTGGAGGCAATCCAAGAGTTACGATCTGCGATAAGATATGATGGAGTGATATGATGGCATCAAAATTTGAGCTTTATCAATTTAAGGCAGGCGAGAAGCTGCGCCTCAAGAAGCAGCATCCCTGCGGCGGTTTTGACTGGCAGGTCATCAGGGCGGGTGCTGAAATCAGTATCAAATGCCTTGGCTGCGGCAGACAAATGAGTATGCCGCGCCGACAGCTGGAAAAATCTGTAAAAGCGATTATTGAGGATAATGCCAATTGATCTGACTACAAGAGATGACAGGGGTGGAATATGGATAATATGGATAATCTCTTCGAATGGCTGACTGAAATACAGGACTTCAAGCAGGCTGACTGGGACAAATTACCGGATATCGGCCTGTATATGGATCAAGTACAGACCTATATCGAACGCCAGATCACTGCTTTTACCAAGCCTGAAAAAGATAAATTGCTGACTCCGGCTATGATAAATAATTATATCAAGGATGATCTCATTCCAAGAGCTGAGTCCAAGAAATATTCCAATTCACATGTCGCTCTATTGATTATGATCGCCACACTTAAACAGGTTTTATCTATGCAGGACTTGAAGGCGCTGCTGGCTGACCGCCGTCAACCAGAACAAGTCAAGGATGTCTACGACCATTATCTGTTGCATCAGCAGCAGGATATGTCTGATATAGCAAAGGTAGTCAGTGAGAGACTTGCTGCAGAGCTAAAAGGTGATGATGACATGGAAATGCTGCGGATGGCAGCACTTGAACTTAGTATTGAAGCTAGAAACAGAATACTACTGTCTGAGCGGATTTTATCGAGTCTTGCTCAGCAGCAAAATAAGTCAGATAGTGTTAAAAAGGATAAGCAGCATAAGGAATAATTACAGTTTAAACAGGTTATATCAAAAATAGAGGCGGTTCTGTACAAATGACAGAACTGCCTCCATTTATTATGTCTTGTAAATTATGTCTATGTCAGTGATCAGCCGCCTGCCTGCTCAACAGCAACAGCAACAGCCACAGTCGCGCCGACCATGGGGTTATTGCCCATACCCAGGAATCCCATCATTTCAACATGAGCAGGAACTGATGAAGAACCTGCAAATTGAGCATCAGAGTGCATGCGTCCCATGGTGTCTGTCATGCCGTAGGAAGCAGGACCTGCTGCCATGTTGTCCGGATGCAATGTACGTCCTGTACCGCCGCCTGAGGCCACTGAGAAGTACTTCTTGCCCTGTTCGAGGCATTCCTTCTTATATGTACCTGCTGTTGGATGCTGGAAACGGGTAGGATTGGTTGAATTGCCGGTGATAGATACGTCTACACCTTCCAGGTGCATGATAGCAACACCTTCACGTACATCGTCAGCACCGTAACAGCGGACTTTTGCACGGTCGCCTTCTGAGTAAGCGACTTCATTTACAACTTTGACCTCGCCGCTGGCATAATCGAACTGTGTCTGTACATAGGTGAAGCCATTGATTCTGGAAATGATCATGGCTGCATCTTTGCCCAGGCCGTTCAGGATAACGCGAAGAGGGTCTGTACGGACAATATTAGCTGATTTTGCAATACCAATAGCGCCTTCAGCAGCGGCAAAAGACTCGTGGCCAGCCAGAAAAGCGAAGCATTTTGTTTCTTCGCGCAATAGCATGGCGGCAAGATTGCCGTGGCCGATACCTACCTTGCGGTCATCAGCAACAGAACCGGGAATACAGAAGGCCTGCAGTCCGATACCGATAGCTTCAGCGGCTTCAGCGGCCTTGGTACAACCTTTTTTGATAGCGATAGCAGCGCCGACAACATAGGCCCAGGCTGCATTCTCAAAGGCGATTGGCTGAATGTCTTTGCAAATTTTATAAGGGTCAAAGCCCTTGGCTGTGCAGATTTCCTTTGCTTCCTCGATCGAGCTGATGCCGTATTCTGACAGAGCCTTATTGATCTGTGCTATTCTGCGGTCATAACTTTCAAAAAGTGCCATGGATTAGTGCTCCTTTCACGCGGTTCTTATTCATGACGGGGATCAATATAGCGTTCTGCATCAGCGAAACGGCCATATGTGCCAAGATTTTTCTCATATGCTTCATTGGCGTCAATACCCTTTTTGATCATTTCCAGCATCGGTCCGATTTTCAGGAACTGATAGCCGATTATCTGATCGTCCTTGTCCAGAGCCATTTTGACGACATAACCCTCAGTTAGTTCGAGATAGCGTGGACCCTTTTCAAGAGTGCCGTACATCGTTCCGACTGAGCTGCGCAGACCTTTGCCGAGGTCTTCAAGACCGGCACCGATCGGCAGACCACCTTCTGAGAAGGCAGACTGTGAACGTCCATAAACGATCTGCAGGAATAGTTCACGCATTGCTGTGTTGATAGCGTCGCAGACCAGGTCTGTGTTCAGCGCTTCAAGAATTGTTTTACCAGTCAGGATTTCAGCTGCCATGGCTGCTGAATGAGTCATTCCTGTACAGCCGATCGTCTCGATCAGAGCCTCCTGGATGATGCCCTCCTTGATGTTAAGAGAGAGCTTGCAGGTGCCTTGCTGTGGAGCGCACCAGCCAATACCGTGAGTGAAGCCAGAGATATCAGAGATCTCTTTTGCCTGAATCCAACGTCCCTCCTCGGGAATCGGTGCAGGACCATGGTTGGGACCCTTGGCCACACAGGTCATTTGCTCGATTTCATGTGTTTTCAGCATGTATGTTTCCCCTTTCAAAAATGATCAAATTATTGAGGCTTGCTGAGAAAAAGCCAAAGCCCATTATACTGGATTGGAACATAAGTTACCATAATAAGCTAAGATTTGTTTGATAATTATTCACCATTTGTCGAATTATCACAAAAAAGTAAGACGATTTGATAGACTGACTGGAATCCTGACAACATAAATAATCGTGGTTAGGACGACTTTTGCCGGTATGGCTGGCTTAACTGTACGACTAAGCAGAAAATAAGTATAATCAGCAGGTAATAACATTGTATTAAACAAGGATAAGAGAATTTGAGGAGAAGTATAAAGAATGCCTGATATTCAAGAAAGCATGCAGAAAACAGTTGAGAGATATGATGAGCTTAATATGCTTCTGTCTGATCCATCAGTTATGACAGATCAGTCAAGATACAGGAAGCTTATGCAGGAGCATTCTTCACTGAGTCCGCTGGTTGAGCTTTATAACCGTTGGAAAAACTGCACAGATCAGTTAACTGATAACAAAGAGCTATTATATTCTGCAGATGACAAGGCATTTCGCGAGCTCGTCCGCGAGGAAGTTGAGCTTTTGGAAAAAGAGAAAGCAGACCTGGAGTTTGAGCTCAATGAAGCACTGCGTCCCCGTGATCCTAATGATCATCGCAATGTTATCGTCGAGATCCGTGGTGGTGCCGGCGGAGATGAAGCTGCTCTGTTTGCAGCCGTGCTCTTTCGCATGTATAGTGCCTATGCAGAAAACAGAGGCTGGCGTACTGAGATCATTGATATGAATCAGACAGAATTAGGCGGTATGAAGGAACTTGTTTTCCTGATTGAAGGTCAAGGCGCCTTCAGTCGTCTAAAATATGAGAGCGGTGTACATAGAGTTCAGCGGGTGCCGGTCACTGAGTCGGGTGGCAGAATTCACACGTCGACAGTAACTGTGGCAGTTTTGCCTGAGGCCGAAGATGTTGAAGTCGAGATTGATCCCAATGATCTTGAAATCGATACATTTAGAGCTTCTGGAGCCGGTGGACAGCATGTAAATAGAACAGATTCCGCAATCCGAATCACACATAAACCGTCTGGCCTGGTCGTGATCTGTCAGGATCAACGCTCTCAGCATAAGAATAAGGAACAGGCAATGCGCGTGCTTAAGAGCAGATTACTTGAGATCGCTCATAGCGAACAGCATGCCAGCATTGCATCAGATAGAAAGAGCCAGGTTGGTACCGGTGATAGAAGTGAGAGGATCAGAACATATAATTATCATCAGGGAAGAGTCACAGATCACCGAATCGGGCTGACACTTTATCGATTGGAAGAGATACTTGAAGGTGATATTGATGAAATTCTCCAGGCTCTGATAGCTGCCGAGCATAATGATCGTCTCGGCCAGCAAAATCCGGGTGAAGCAAAATGAGAAAGATCGAGACTCAGATAATAAAAATTGAGCACCCATTGAGCGATCAGCAGCTGATGACGGCAGCACAGGCGCTGCGAGCCGGTGAATTGGTAGCGTTTCCTACTGAGACAGTTTATGGTCTTGGTGCCAATGCCCTCGATCCGCAAGCTGTAGCCTCGATATTTCATGCCAAGGGCAGACCGGCAGATAATCCTCTGATCGTACATGTCGCGGAACCGGAAGGTATTGATGAGTTGATTCTGGAACCATCTGAGATTGCCAGACTGCTGCTTGAAGCTTTTGCTCCAGGCCCGCTTACGCTTGTTCTGCCGCGCAGTACCAAGGTTTCCGATGTAATTACAGCAGGTCTTGATACTGTTGCTGTCAGAATACCGGCACATGAGACCGCCCGCAGACTGATCAGCCTGGCAGGAGTGCCTGTTGCTGCACCATCAGCTAATAGATCAGGTAAACCTAGCCCGACCAGAGCCTGGCACGTTTTTGAAGATTTGGATGGGCTTATACCATATATAATTGATGATGGACCTTGTGAGTATGGACTCGAGTCAACTGTTCTTGATCTTACTGGCAGCAAGCCAGTAATACTGAGACCAGGTGCAGTAACTGCGGCCCAGATCATGGAACGGACAGGTATTGAGGTAGCAGACAGCACCGAGGCGATGGGTGAGTCAGATGTGCCTAAGGCACCAGGAATGAAGTATCGACACTATGCACCAGAAGCGAGAGTTTGGATTGCTGCAGGAACTGATTATGCTGCAAGAGCTGAAGCAATCAGCAATTATTTAAACCAGTTATCTGAAGAGGGTTCTGCAGATCTACGGATCGGTCTCTTCACCAGCGGTATGACCAGAAAACTGATTGATTGTCGGTACTATGAGTACAAGAGTTATGGCAAAATGACCGCAGAGTTCATCGAAACAAGACCGATCTGGCCGGCAAGGAATCTGGTTTATATCGATTATGCTGATAGACCTGATCCTGCATCTGCTGCTGGCAAGCTGTTTACTGCTTTGCGTCGATTTGATCAGATCGGCGCTGAAATAATCATTGCTGAAGGCTTACCCACAGAGGGTATGGGTAATGCTTATATGAATAGACTTAATAAGGCTGCTGGTGGAGGCAAGCCTGCAGGAGGCCGATAATGAGAATTTGTTTTGTTTGTACCGGTAATACCTGCCGCAGTCCGATGGCAGAATACTTACTCAGGTTTTTTCTGTTTGATTGTCCGAAAATCGAAATATGTTCTGCAGGTATTCAGGCTTTTGCCGGCAGCGCCGCCAGTAATGGCTCACTTGAGGTGATGACAAGTAAATATGGCATAGATCTATCTGAACACAGATCTACAAGGATCGACAACCAGCTATTAGCAGAATCTGATCGCATATATGCCATGACAAAGCAGCATAAACAGATACTTGTACAGGTATATCCTGAATTTATGGACAAGATTGAGACGTTGGGAGAGGCAGTAGGCTTACCCGACGTTGATGTAGCGGATCCTTTTGGCTATGATATTTCAGAATATGAAAGCACGGCCGATCAGCTGCATTATCTGCTAAGCCGTTTAGCCAGTCAACTGAAACATTACTGTCAGAACGAAGATAATTTAGCAAATAATGAAAAATAAATTGGCAAAAGACGAAAAACTCTTAGTATATCGGATAAATATACTGATTGCTGCGTGTATAATCAGTATACAGGTCAGAACAAACAGCGTTGCCGAGCCGGCTGGGATTGCTGTTGACGCTGGCTGTGCAAGTTGATATAATGCTCTAATGTGCATGGAACTGCTGTTAAGGCATAGTCAGCACAATTGAATAGGTGGCACTTAGATTTTTATGAGTGCAGATCCTCGCTCTGAAGTGATTTCAGAGCCGTCAGTCCAGGAGGAGGTGAAAAAAATGGCAAGAAAGTATGAGGCAGTATTTATCCTTAACCCAGCCATCGGTGATGAGGCTATCACAGCTACAACCGATAAGCTGAAGGCACTGATCGAGTCCGAAGCAACCATTGATCAAATGGATGTCTGGGGACGTAGACGTCTCGCATATGAGATCGAAGATCAGAAGGAAGGATACTATGTTCTGGTCAACTTCAGTTCAGAAGCTGAATTCCCAAAAGAACTCGAACGTGTGCTCAAGATTACCGATGGCGTAATGCGCTATATGGTTGTTCGTGCTGACGATTAACGAGTCGGAAAGGTAAGTGAGCGAATGAATAAGGCTATCTTGATGGGTCGTTTGACCCGAGACCCTGAAATGAGAACAACACCCAGTCAGGTAAATGTTTGTACCTTTACCATTGCTGTAGACCGTCGTTTCAAATCGCAAAGCGGTGAGAGACAGGCAGATTTTATCCCGGTAGTTGCCTGGAGGCAGCAGGCTGATTTTATCAGCCGTTATTTCCGCAAAGGATCACGCATTGTCGTGGTCGGCAGCATCCAAACAAGAAACTGGGAAGATCAAGAAGGCAAGAAACGTGTTTCAACTGAGGTTATCGCCGATGAAATCTACTTCGGTGATAGCAAGAAGGGCGATTCTTACGGTGGCAATGATACGCCGATGGAAACATCTGCAGGAAGGTCATCTGGCAATGACAGTGAAGGCTTCATGCCTGCACCTGACGATGATACCTCACTTCCTTTCGATCTATAATCTGAATATGAATTGATCTGAATTAAGAAAGGAGAATGCACCCATGGCTGATATGAGATCAGGTGGACGCGGCGGTATGCGCCCCAGACGCGGAAGACGCAAGGTTTGCGCTTTCTGTGCTGATAAAGTAGAAAGCATAGATTATAAGGATGTATCACGTCTGCGCAAGTTTATTTCTGAGCGCGGCAAAATACTTCCCAAGCGTATGTCCGGCAACTGTGCACGCCACCAGCGTGAATTGACAATTGCTATTAAGCGCGCAAGACATGTTGCTTTTCTGCCCTATACAGGCGAATAATTCTATAATGGACGGTTTTTATTGACCTCTTAGAGGGTCAATAGAGGAAACAGTCTGCTATAAATAAAAACAAGATCCCTCATCGCATTTATCGCGACAAGGGATCTTTTTTCATATCAATTATTAATGGATTTAGTTAAGATGCCAAATATCTCTATTGTATTCAGAAATTGTACGGTCTGACGAGAAGAAGCCTGATTTAGCAATATTAACGAGCATTTTACTTGCCCAGACTTTTGTATTTTCATAATCAGCAAGGCTTGTTTCTTTGACCCTTATATATTCCTTTAGATCCAGTAGAGCCATGAAGTAATCCTTGGCAATGAAGTCCTTGTACAGTCGACTGAGACTTGAAGGATCTCCCAGCTTAAGGAGCTGCGGACTGATGATGAAATCGACCAGACTGCCAACCTCATCGTCTTGCCAGAAATCACTGCTGTTATACTCATTAGTTCTATACATCTCTATGACATCATCAGATGATCTGCCGAATATGTAGATATTGTCCTGACCAACAAGTTCGGCGATTTCTACATTTGCGCCGTCCATGGTGCCTAAGGTAACTGCTCCATTTGCCATCAGTTTCATATTGCCGGTGCCGCTCGCCTCTTTTGACGCCAGTGATATCTGTTCAGAAAGATCACAAGCAGGAATAAGTTGCATTGCGGCCGCTACATTGTAGTTTTCAACCATGACGATTCTCAGCCAGGGAGAAACTTCAGGATCATTTTTGAAAAGATCACTGAGACACAAAATGAGATGGATGGTGTCTTTTGCCAAGGTATAGGCTGGTGCTGCCTTGGCGCCGAAAATTAATGTGATCGGTCGCTGGGGTAGATTACCTTTTTTAATCTGCAAGTATTTCCAGATGGCGTAGAGGGCGTTCATCTGCTGACGCTTATATTGATGCAGCCTCTTGATCTGAATATCAAATATGGAGTCCGGGTTGATGTCATCATGTCCTCTTCGGCTAAGCCAATCAGCTAGAGCAAGTTTGTTTTTATGCTTAACGGCAACTAGCTCATCAAGAAGATTATCGTCCTTACAATAGTCGAGCAGATCGGCAAGTTTTGCGGCATCTTTTTTCCATTCTTCGCCGATATATTGGGTGACCAGATCAGCAAGTGCCTGATTACAGCTCATAAGCCAGCGGCGGAAGGTTATACCGTTTGTCTTGTTGTTAAATTTATCAGGATATGCCTCATAAAAACGTCTGAGCTCAGATTCCTTCAAAATATCAGTATGCAGAGCAGCGACACCATTGACGCTGAAGCCAAAATGGATATCCATATGCGCCATATGGATCAGATCCTGATCATCAATTATTGCCAGCTCAGACTGAGGGCATTTTGCAGCCGCACGTGCATTTAGATCACGAATAATTGGAACTAGCTGTGGTGCAACCTGCTCAATATAACTGACCGGCCATTTTTCGAGTGCCTCTGCCAGGATCGTATGGTTGGTATAGGCACATGTCCGACTTACAATGTCTATAGCATGATCAATCTCAATACCTCTTAGGGTAAGCAATCTGATCAGCTCAGGAATGATCATCGAAGGATGGGTATCGTTTATATGAACAACAGTTCTCTCGGCCAGCTCCTGTGGTTTGAAACCACGCTGCTCGAGTTCATATAAAATGAGCTGTGCTGCTGCCGATACCATGAAATACTGCTGATATATCCTTAGTAGATGGCCTGCTTGATCACTATCATCTGGATAGAGAAATGAAGTCAGATGATGCCTGATGTCAGATTTGTCAAAAGATATTCCGTTCTCCGGTGCTTCGGCAGGCTCTTCAATATCGAATAGATGTAGAGCATTTGAAATACCATTATGATATCCAGGAACACCAATATCATACATTTTTGCGTTTAGACTAAAATCAGCAAATTTAACCGGAAATGAAATACCGGTATCTGTTAGCCAGCTGCGATCGTCAGATAACCATGGATCTGGCTGCTCTGTCTGTTTCATATCGCTGAAGCTCTGGCGAAACAGCCCATAATGGTAGTTTAAACC
>JAAYFZ010000011.1 GCA_012727965.1 Clostridiaceae bacterium | reverse complement strand
ACGAGCATGCCGATCGACATGTTCATCCATTCACTGAAAAACAAACTGAACAGCAGTACTAAAACTACACCTACAGCTATTATTATATTCTGACGCATATTTCTTGCTGTAGCCTTTGCCAGCCCAAGAGCATGCGGCAGACGGCTGAAGTCAGAATTCATCAGCACAACATCTGAAGTTTCGATCGCGACGTCTGTGCCGCTGCCCATCGCTATGCCGATCTGGGCTAGCGCCAGTGACGGGCTATCATTTACACCATCACCGACAAAAGCAACGATCTTGCCTTTTCCGATCAGCTCTTCGATATAGGCCGATTTATCCTCCGGCAGCATGTGTCCATGTGCTTCTGTCAGTCCCAGATCCTGAGCTACCAGATCAACTGTTCCCTGATTGTCGCCTGAGAGAACGACCAGATTCTTAACGCCAAGTTTCTTGAGTCGCTTAAGATCGGATTTCACTCCTGGACGGATCTGATCGCGGATACCAAGCAGTGTTTTTAGTTCGCTGTCGATCGACACCAGAACCAGTGAGTTGCCCTTCTTCTCGAACCTCGTGATATCGATAAGCGCTTCTTCCGATAAGTGTACCCGTTCCTGGTTCATGAGCGCGGCATTTCCGACCGCGACTCTGTGACCTTTGACCTGAGCAACGATACCGCCGCCCTTTACCACATCTGTATTTTCGACCGGGTAAAATTCTGTACTGCCTATATGCTCGACGATGGCTTTTGCCAGTGGATGATCTGATTCGCCTTCAACGCTTGCAAGGTAGGCCATAACCTCTTCTGAATCAGCACCATAAATTCTCTCATCAGCGACCTTGGGGTTACCGACCGTCAGTGTGCCAGTCTTATCGAATACGACTGTATCAACACGGCTGAAATCACCTATAACCTCACTGCCCTTGAGCAATACGCCATGTCTGGCGCCATTGCCGATACCGGCAACATTTGAAACGGGAACGCCGATAACCAGAGCACCGGGGCAGCCAAGAACCAGGATCGTGATCGCCAGTTCAATATCACGCGAGATCAGCCAGACTATAAACGCGAGCACCAGAACCGCCGGTGTATAGTATTTAGAAAATCTGTCGATGAAGCGTTCAGCCTCAGATTTTGAGTCCTGTGCTTCCTCGACCAATTCAATTATCCTGCCAAAAGTCGTGTCTTCACCGACTCTTTCGGCTACGATCTGCAGTGTGCCATTGTCCAGGATCGTACCGGCAAAAACGCTTGAGCCCTTCTCCTTACCTACGGGAACAGACTCACCTGTTATACTGGCCTCATTGATGTATCCCTCGCCAGACAAAACAGCACCATCAACTGGAACCTTAGCACCTGTTTTGACCAGAAGAATGTCGCCTTCATCGACCTCATCAACCTCAACCTCAACAAACTCGCCGTTTTCCATCTGCTTGAGCGCGCTCTCCGGCGCCATTTCCGTCAGCTCTTTTATGGCAGAACGAGTTTTGTTGATCGTCCGCTGTTCGAGAAATGCACCGAACAAGAACAGAAATGTGACAATAGCAGACTCTTCGAAATTCCTGATAAAAAACGCACCCGCTACAGCAATCGTAACCAGAACATCAATACTGACGACTCTCACCCGGAGAGCCTGATAGGCCTGAATAGCGATTGGGGCAACACCAAGGACAGAAGCGATAGCCAGAGACCAAACCGCCACGGTTTCATTATGAAAAACCAAAGCACTCGTGAAGCCCAAGACGATCAACACAGCTGATATCACAATTATTGGATTTTTCTTGCTTAAAATATATCTCTGCATACTCATTACCTCCTCCCTGTTTTTGCCAGTTTATGCTTTATATGATTCTTCGATTTCAGCCAGCATGCTGTACACCGCTTCATAGCTCTCACAGACATCGTTCGGAACCGTATAATTATCTGTTATCTGACGCAGCTGCAAAAACTCTTCGTTCAGGTCAAGGTCCTCGCTGCCAGCTGTGGTCGTTTTCTCAAGAATGGCTTCAAACAGCGCACGCACATCATGAAATTCCGGATGCGCAGCACCATGAACCCGGTCAACCACCGGCACATACTGCTTAAGCGTTTGCAGAACATTCTTATTTGCCTTGTAAAAATCTGATCCTTGTTTCATTTTATCCACACTCCTATAAATTTGTTAAATGCCTGCATAACTAATGTTTTTCAGGCCTTTGTTATTCCTTGTATGCAAATTCTCTCATGAAAAGAATATGATTTCCTTGACGCAAATCAATTTTCGCAAATTCTATCGTTTTTCATACTGGCAAAAGCCTTGCTCCAGCGGGTTGTATGCGTATTATTGACTAAACGTTAAGCAGTCCGTCCAAATCAAGAATTTTTATTTTCTTGTTTGAGATCTGCTCTATCAAGCCGACCTCCTCAATTTCTGTCAGCTTCCTGCTGATCGACTCCGGCGTAGTCCCCAAATAAGAAGCCAGGTCTCTCATCGACATTGGCAATTCGACTATCTGAGATTTACTATCTCGATCGAGACATTCGATCAGGAAGAGCGCGATCCTGGTTTCAACTCGTTCGGTAGCAAATCTGGTTGTCTGCTTCTCCGACTGCTCTAGTCTATGTGAAAACTCTGATAGAACCTTCAAGGAAATTGAAGGGTATTTCAGCAGGAGCTCGTTAAACTCCGAGCGGGTGATGGTACAGACGCTGGTATCCTCGATTGCTTCCGCATATGCTTCATGCACAGTATCGCTGAACAACGCAAGCTCACCGGTAAAATCACCTGGCCGCAGGAAACGAATCAGCTGTTCTTTGCCCGATTCCGAGAGTCTATAAATCTTAATTTTCCCCTCGCTGACAATATATAGTGTATTCGCAGGGTCGCCTGGACTATATAGATTTTCGCCTCGCTTGAACTTTAGCGAACGAATCAGTGACATGATCTCATCCATTTGCGCAGGCTCAAGATGATTGAATATTGGCACAAGTGAAATGCAGCTCTCGTCATCCATACATGTACCGTCTGAATTACAGTGATGGCACTGATGCTTATGGTTACATGTTGTTTCACTATCTACGCTCATGATGGTTCCTCCCGCGTCAATCATCTACTAAATCAAATAATAACATAGCCTATAGCTTTCGTCGTGCTCGCCTTTTGCCAGGATATCAAGTGATAATCAAAGCTCTTGCTTAAGACAGGCTGAAATATTGAAGAATATAGTATACAATCTATATATTGAGATTTGAAATAATTATCGCTGCGGAGGATTATCTTATGCGTTATCGTGAAATAGGCAAAACGGGCGTCAGTGCCAGTATCATCGGTCTTGGCTGCGAGCATCTGGACAATAAGCCATATGAACAGGTAAAAGAAACGATCGATGCCGCGCTGGAGAGCGATATTAACCTACTCGACGTTTTCATGCCTGGCAAGGAAGTTAGGGAAAACATCGCCAAGGCTCTGGGATCGCGCCGCAAGGATGTATTAATCCAGGGACATATCGGCTCGACTGATATCAATCAGCAATACGATATATCCCGTGATCTGCCTCTGGTTAAGCGCTACTTCGAGGATCTGCTGCGTATCTTCGGACGCATAGATTTCGGCATGATGTTTTTCATCGATTCCGAGGATGATTACAAGGGCGTATTTGAGACCGGCTTCGCGGACTATGTGCTCAAGCTTAAGCAGGATGGCGATATCGGCCATATCGGCTTCAGCTCACATAACCCACAAACCGCGATCAGAGCGATCAATACAGGTCTGCCTGAGATGATGCTGTTCAGCATAAATCCGGCCTTCGACATGCTGCCTGTTGGCGAGAATATTTTTGATCATATCGAAACCGGCTTCGGCTCGAACCTGTTCAGAGGCTTCGATCCCAAGCGTACCGAGCTTTATCAGCTCTGTGAGCAGAAGCAAATAGGTATCACTGTAATGAAAACACTGGGCGCCGGCAAACTGATATCTCCTGAGCATACGCCTTTTGCCAAACCACTGACTGTGCAGCAGTGTATGCATTATGCACTTACGCGTCCTGCGGTCTCAAGCGTAATGCTCGGCTGCAAGACCAGAGCGGAAATGCTCGACGCTGTACGTTATCTCGACATGAGCGAAGAAGAGCTTGATTATGCAGAAGTGCTGGGATCACTGCGTAACGATTTTCGCGGCAACTGCGTCTACTGTAGCCATTGCCAGCCCTGCCCGGTCGATATCGACATCGCGACTGTCACCAAGTATCTCGATATCGCTAGACTGGACAAGGATAATGTACCACCCTCAATAAAATCTCATTATCAGGGATTAAACGCTACCGGCAAGGACTGTATCGCCTGTGGCAGCTGCGAGGAACGTTGCCCATTTGGTGTTGAGATCATTTT
>JAAYFZ010000088.1 GCA_012727965.1 Clostridiaceae bacterium | reverse complement strand
CCGAATGAATCAATTTTGAATGAATTTGTCTGATTTCGCATGAAGCTGTAACAGCTAAACTTGACAAGGATTAGCAGGCAATGTTTAATGAAATGATTGAAAATCAGGTGTAATACCTGATTTTTTCTCTATTTGACGGGGGGATCATAAATGCCAATCAAAATTCCAGATCATTTGCCGGCTGCCGGTGTACTCGAGCAGGAAAATGTATTTGTAATGCACGATAATCGTGCTTATTCACAGGATATCAGACCGCTTAAAATACTGATCCTCAACCTGATGCCGACCAAAATTGTTACTGAAACACAGCTGCTGAGACTTCTAAGTAACAGCCCGATTCAGGTCGATGTCGATTTTTTATATACATCATCTTATAATCCGCGCAACACACCGCTGGATCATCTTGTTAAATATTATGAAACCTTCGATCAACTTAAGCATCGGCGCTATGACGGTATGATCATAACCGGTGCGCCTGTTGAGCATATGAATTTCGAAGAAGTTGCATATTGGCCTGAGCTCTGTGAAATCATGAAGTGGTCGAAAACCAATGTTTATTCAACCATGCATATTTGCTGGGGCGCGCAAGCCGGACTTTATTACCATTATGGCATCCCCAAATATGAACTTGAAGATAAGGTGTTCGGCATTTTCCCGCATTACAGGAGTTATACGAAGCCCGTTAAATTATTTCGCGGATTCGATGATATTTTCTATGTGCCGCATTCCAGACATACTGAGATCAGGCGTGAAGATATTGAAAAAGTTGATCAGCTTCGTATCCTGTCTGAATCGGAAATATCAGGCGTATACGCCGTTTCTGATATGAGCGGCAGACAGATATTCCTGACAGGACATTCAGAGTATGATCCTCTGACACTTAAACATGAGTATGAGCGCGATCTTGAGCGAGGCTTACCGATTCAAGTTCCGCAAAATTACTTCCCAGATAATGACGCCGAAAAAGCTCCTCTGGTTTTATGGCGCAGTGCGGCTTACCTGCTCTTCGCAAACTGGCTTAACTACTACGTTTATCAGGAAACACCATTCGATCTTAATTCGTTATCTAATGATTAGTAGCGTCATGTCACGCGGGTAACTCCAGTTACTGTATGTCATAGTGGCAATGACTTATTATCATGTAAGAATATTTACGTTATTTTTTAGGAGGTTTCCCCCATGGCTGTGACAATTACTGCTGATAATTTTGAAGAACTGGTACTCAAGAGTGACAAGCCTGTACTGCTCGATTTCTGGGCTGTATGGTGCGGACCCTGTCGCATGGTGGCACCGACCATCGATAAGCTGGCAGAAGAATATGAGGGCAAGGCAATTGTCGGCAAGGTTAATGTTGACGAAGAATCCGAGCTCGCTGAAAAATTCAAGGTAATGAGCATTCCCTCACTGTTCGTTCTTAAGAACGGTCAGGTCGTTGAGAGAATGATTGGCGCCCGCCCGCAACAGGAACTGGCATCAGCTCTTGATAAACACATCTGATTTAAAACTCAATAGTATAAAAACTATTAGGCCTTCCATTCAAGTCAAATTGAATGGAGGGCTATTTTTTCGCTGTCATCTTATCTGTTAGCAATCTTCACTAACATATCAAGCATTTTATTATGATAGAAGTCACTTATTCTTTTTCAGCACAATGGCAATTATATTTACTGTATTAGAAATAACTGCCATTGCCAATACAAAAATAATAACAAGAATTTCTCTTATTTTTTCATCAGCAGATAAACTATTTCTATCAGGCAATAAGAACATGATAACTATAGCGAGAATAGAAGTTATCGCCATAATAATTAGCATATTCTTTTCAAAAGACTTATCTTTTGCTTGCATTTCTTCTAAGGTAATCGAAATGTTATCTTCTGCAGCTTCTTTATAGTTTTCCTCGCTTAATCTTCCGCCCGAGAGGATCTCATTAATGCTGAGCTGGTATATATCGCTCAATAATTTCAAGCTTTCTATAGGTGGCATATAATTACCTGTTTCCCATCTTGAAACAGTCTTATTTGTCACACCGATTTTTGCTCCTAGTTGTTCCTGGGTCATATCATTTTGTTTCCGGAGTTCGCACAGAAATTTACCAATCCTTTGTGTATCCATATCTATTACCTCTCTCTTCAATTATATGACAAATATAGCTAAATATTTAGCAGAAGTCTTCCCCATAAACAGCGAAATCAAGGGTATAATTGCCACATTGGCTTTATGCTATACTTGAATTAAGGAAGCGATACTCATTTCAGTGAATCTGGAGGGTTTAGAAATGCTGCAAATTGATTTTATTCACAACAGGCATCTTCCGCTCCTAAGCAGAGAAGCACAAAAACGGCTTGATCAGGCCTGGACTGATTATACAGGACTAGGACTGGAAATCCTGATGGAACAAGCTGGCATAGCAGTTGCTGCTGCCACCCGTGATCATGCTGACAAACATAAACTGAAGTATAGCAGCTGTACTGTTTTTATTTTTGGCGGCAGTGGTAATAATGGTGCCGATGCCTGGGTCAGTGCACGTCATCTGCTGACAGATGGTTTCAATGTTATCTGCTGCGATCTTAGCAGTGGCACTTCTCCGCAGCTCGAGGCAGTCAGGCGGATGCAGGTATCCTTCGTAAATACTGATGAACTTAAGAATCAAACACCGCCAGATATTATAATTGATGGTATTTTGGGAACAGGATTCAAGCTTGATAGAGGGGTAGCTTCTGAATTGTCATCTGTCTTCAATCTGATACAGGATTGGCAGCAGCGCAGAAGCTTTGTCATTTCGATAGATATACCATCAGGCATTGAAACAGATAGCGGAGCTATGGCTGAAGATCATATCTGTGCTGATTATACTGTTACTTTTGTTTCACCGAAAATTGGACTGGCTGCAGCACCCGGATGTGTTTGCTCCGGCCTGATAACTACTGTTCCTCTTAGTATGCCCGCTGACTGGGTTAACAAGACCCTTGAAAATATGCCCCTGCCAAGATTGATCGATCTGGAAATGGTTCGTGCACTGCGGCCTTTAAGACCAGCTGATGGGCACAAAGGAACCTTCGGCAGAGCCTTGCTGATCGGCGGCAATGAAGGCATGGCCGGTTCGATCGCGCTGGCCGGACAGGCGGCTGCCAGAGCGGGAGCAGGTCTAATTACCCTTGCGGTAGGACGATCCGCGTTTTTGCCGGTTCTCTCGGCTTTTCCCGAGGGCTTGACTCATGATATTGGTGAATGCGAAGATCCACTGACCAGCCTCAAAACATTTGCGGCAAACAAGCAGGCTGTCGCAGCTGGCCCCGGTCTCGGACGACCTGAATGGCTGCCGGATTATATTGAATATTTACTTAGAGAGATTTCATGTCTTGTCCTCGATGCAGATGCTTTGAATGAGATTTCCTCAGATCTGGATAAGTACCAGATGCTTCTCAAGAGCAGATCGGCTGCCGGATTAGCTCCGGTAGTCCTGACACCGCATCCAGGCGAGTTCCGCAGACTAGCACCTGATCTTACTTCGCTGCTAGAGCATGACCGTCAGCGGGCTGCCCTGGCTGTGGCAGAGCGTTTTGGAGCTATTGTTGTGCTAAAAGGTGCAGCTACAGTTATTGCTCTACCGGATGGCCGGATTTATATTAACAGCAGCGGCAATGATGGTATGGCAAAAGGCGGCAGCGGTGACTGTCTTACCGGTATCATTACCGGCTTGCTTGCGCAAGGCATTGAACCAGAGTCGGCTGCGATCAGTGCGGTCTATCTGCACGGTTTGGCTGGAGATCTGGCTGCGGAAAAATTAGGCAGAACCGCTATCCTGCCGCAGGACCTGCTTCTAAATATCGGCAAGGCCTGGCTCAAGGCGGGCTGGCTTGGAGACAGCAGATCTGAGTTTTCAATATAAATAGGACTCACTTCAAAACAAGTCGTAAAGATATCGAATATTTTGATTATTGAAAGGTGACACATATAGTATGACATCATATATGCCTAATAGATCGTGGGCAGAAATCGATCTTGATGCTTTGTCTGCCAATATTAGAATGATTAGAACTAAGGTCCGTAGAAGCTGCGAGATTATGGCGGTTGTGAAGGCAGATGCCTATGGGCATGGCGTAGACAGGGCTGTTCCTGTTCTGCTCGAGGGCGGTGCCAGCAGACTGGCTGTTTCCATGCTTGATGAAGCAATACAACTGCGGCAAAACGGCGTAGAAGTACCGATCCTTGTCCTCGGCTATACAGACCCGCGTCGTGCCGAGGAACTCCTGCAAAACAGAATTACACAGACTGTTTTCAGCCGTGATCTTGCTCAGGCACTCAGTGACACCGCAGTCAGAACGGGTATTGATG
>JAAYFZ010000087.1 GCA_012727965.1 Clostridiaceae bacterium | reverse complement strand
TTTCGGCCGCAGCAGTTTCAAGCAATAGAATTGATCTGCAGCGTCTCGGAAATTCCCTGAAAATATTCCATACATCGAGCCCTTCATTTGTAATTGCTGCAAGCGCAGAATATGCTGAATATTGGCTGCATGAACATGCTGCTGACCAGATTGATAATACGATCAGCAGAACAAAAGCGCTGGCCGGAGACTTCGAAGGCATGTACAATTTCGCGCCTGTTGATCGTTCTTTTAACGCTTCTGTCAGAGCAGGACGTGACCCTCTTAGAATCGTTATCAGCCATACCGATGGCAGACATATCGGGCCGACAGCCAATAGTCTTATTTCCCGGGGAATAGATCTTGAAATGTATGATATGAAACGAATTGTTTTGATACCGGCGCTTGATCAGACTAGCGATGAATTTGCTGCTCTGGCTGCTGCTCTTGAATTTGCCGCAGAAGATCATAGGGTTGCAGGTCAAATTCATATAGACAAGTCAGAACTGCAGATACTGGATCAGATTTGGCGGCAAATGATTTCAGACGTGCCCGAACAGGCAGTTTGTCCTGGCAATGCTATGCTCAAAATGACCAGCCAGAAACAAGTATCTTTTGAAACTGCCGCAGGCATGATTTCAGCTAGAGCTATTGTTCCTTATCCGCCGGGTATACCTCTTGTCTGGCCTGGTGAAAAACTAAGTTCAGAAAAACTTGCTTTTATAAATAAATTGGGTGAAAATGGTATAAATCTCATAGGAATAAGCAATAAAAAAGTGCATGTTCTATGCTGATAAGTTTCATCAGGGGAGATTATGATGTATAATGAGGACCATATACAAGAGAGTGTGAGGAATGATATGAAAACAAGAGGATCGTTCATCACATTTGAAGGTATTGACGGTAGTGGTAAATCAACTCAACTGTCAGGTATCGCCAACTATCTCGAAAAACAGGGCAAAGAAGTCTTGAAACTGAGAGAGCCTGGCGGCACATCAATAGGTGAGCAGATCAGAGCTATTCTACTGAGCCGGGGCAATATGGCAATGTCAATTGAAACTGAGTTGATGTTGTTTGCCGCAGCCAGAGCACAGCTTGTCAGAGAGGTTATTGAACCGGCTCTAGCCAACGGTGTATGGGTACTTTGTGATCGATTTATGGATTCAACAACTGCCTATCAGGGCTATGGAAGGCAGATTGATCTGCAGCTGATAGGACGGCTTAACGCAATAGCTGTTGGCAGGTGCAAACCTGATTTGACATTACTGTTTGATTTGTCTGTTGAAGCTGCCAGTACAAGACTAGCAGCCAGGTCAGATAAATCGGATCGACTTGATCTTGAGAGCAAAGCATTTGCCGAGAGAACCCGCAACGGTTATCATGAATTGGCAAAAGCAGAGCCGAACAGGTTTAGAGTGATTGACGCAGAACGTTCAGTAGAAGATATTGAACAGCAGATAGAGAACATTTTAAGGGAGGGCACAGGCATATGAAACTGATTTATGCGATCGTACACGATGAGGACAGCCCCAGGCTGATGGCTGAGCTTAATCGAGCTGGTTATCGCGTAACCAAATTAAACTCGACAGGTGGTTTTCTCAGATCGGGCAATACCACTTTGATGATAGTTGTTGACAATGAACAGCTTGAAGAAGTGCTGGGAATCATAAGGAAATTTTCATCCAGTCGTCAGGCAGCGATCAACACGAATGTTACACCCTCTTCAATGGGCGGATCGTATATACCATATCCCGTGGAAGTAATGGTCGGCGGAGCTACTGTATTTGTTCTGAATGTCGAGCATTTCGAGAAAATGTGACATGACCCTGACCGAACCAGTAGGACAGCAAAGTCTTAAGAAACGGTTGCTTTCAGCTCTTCAGGATGGAGCTGGTCATGCCTATTTGTTTTCTGGACCTGCCGGATCCGGCAGGCATACATTCGCAATTGCTTTTGCAAAAGCTCTTTTGTGTCAGCAGCCGAGAGAAGATGGTGCCTGTGGACAATGCGATGCCTGCAGGCATTTTGCAAATGGCATACATCCTGATTTTAAGCAACTTGAATTAGTCGATAAGGAAAAGAACATAAAGGTTGAACGTGTGCGTCAGCTATGTGCTGATATCTCGATGCAGCCACAGCGGTCAGAACGCAAAGTTTATCTGATAAATGGTGATTACCTGAATGAACAGGGTCAGAACGCCCTTCTGAAATCGCTTGAAGAGCCCCCTGGTTATGTAGTTTTTTTGATGATTTCATCCGGTACTGAAAAACTTCTGCCTACTGTGCTTTCAAGGCTGACAATGCTGAGAATGCAAAGATACAGCAGCGCAGAGCTTTTTTCTATTTTGGAACAGTCGGGCTTCGTGCGTGGTGAGAAAATGCAGTTTTTAGTTCGCTATGCCAATGGTTTGCCCGGAAGAGCACTTGAACTTGCAGGTAATGAAAAATTCATTCAAATGCGTCAGGAAACAGTCGACTTCTACCTGGATCTTCCTCGTAAGTCCCGGACAGAACTGCTAAGTTCGGGTTTCAGTTTCTTCGACGAACGCCGGGATGACAGCGGTTTGATATTTTCTGTCATGTCCAGCTTGATTAGGGATCAGCTTCTGATGACAGCAGAAGCTGAAAACAGCATGCTGGTAAATCAAGATTTGTTAAACAGACTAAGAGCAGCACTTCCGGCGCATGAAGCTGAGAAGCGACTCGGCAGCTGTTTTGATTCGCTTAAGGAAGCTGGCAGAGCACTTGCTCTCAATGCCAGTTTCGAGGTTATGATCTGTCAATTATTGCTTTCTTTGCGAAAGGAGCTGGCAAATGCCTAAAGTTGTAAGCATCCGGTTTCATGGTGCGGGCAAGGCCTACCATTTTGATCCGGCTGATTTTGAATTGCATCAGGGTGATGCAGTTATAGTGGAAACAGTTCAGGGAATCGAGCTTGGCATAGTTGCCGACGAGATGACCGAGATACCTCAAGATAAACTTGCTGCACCGCTCAAGCCTGTTTTGCGGCCGGCAGACGAAAATGATCTGGCTCATTATGAAGAGAACAGGGTCAAGGAAGCAGAAGCATATCGTGTAGCTTCCGAAAAGATCGAACTGCGTGAACTGGATATGCATCTGGTCGATGTTGAATACACATTTGATAATCGTAAAATCATATTTTATTTTACTGCTGACGGCAGAGTGGATTTCCGTGAATTGGTCAAGGACCTCGCGGCGATATTCCGCATCAGAATAGAACTTAGACAGATAGGTGTACGTGATGAGGCTCGCAAAATCGGCGGCGTAGGAATATGTGGCAGAGAATTGTGTTGCTGTTCGTTTTTGAATGATTTCGTGCCTGTATCAATCAAGATGGCAAAAGAACAGAGTCTGTCCATGAATCCGGTTAAGATTTCCGGAATTTGCGGACGTTTGATGTGTTGCCTGAAATATGAACAAGATGCCTACGAGGACGCGCGTTCAAGAATGCCGCGCCAAGGCTGGCAAGTCGATACGCCTGAAGGGCCCGGCGTTGTCTATTCAATTAATTTATTGAAGGAAACAGTGACTGTACGCCTTGATCGTGGCGGCGAGAATGATGTATTGATTTTTGCAAATGAAGATGTCGAAGTAACTAGCAATAAGCATGCTAGAAAATGTCCGCCTGGGGGCTGTCCTGGACATGCTGCCAGAGATAAAACAAGGCAGCCGGCGCCGAAGCTTGAAGACAACTCTGATGCTGAATTCTGGCCTCGTCTTGATTCCGATGGCAGTGTACTTGAATCTGACGAAGCTGCTCAGGAACATCTATTCCGCATGGAGGAGGCTGTTCAGCCGGCACAGGAAAATCCGAAACAGTCTGATACAAGAACAGAGCGAAATGCTCAACAATCAGATGAGAGCGGCAGACCACAAAGGCAGAGTGATTCTTCTAGTAACATGAACCGCAACAGAGGTGGCAA
The DNA here is from genome assembly GCA_012727965.1 of Clostridiaceae bacterium. Taxonomy (GTDB): domain Bacteria; phylum Bacillota; class Clostridia; order Saccharofermentanales; family UBA5734; genus JAAYFZ01. The sequence goes on along the minus strand of JAAYFZ010000087.1, from coordinate 5,687 downwards.
TTCCCGAAGAGGATCACAGCAGAGACCTGATAGAAATCGTAACAGACAACCCCGCGGTCCCGCCGGAAACAGTGGCGGTGAAGGTGTGAAGACCGGAGAAGATGGCGGCAGCCGTCCGACAGGAACAAGAAAAAACCGAGGCCGCAGAAGACCGGTAAGAAAGCCTGCTGAAGGCAGAAGCAATGAAGGCGGCGCCGGCAGACCAATTGAGCGCAAAGAGTGATTTTTTAATGCTGATTGAAATACTTGCCCAGTTAAGGTGCGAGTGATAGAATAAACGCAGCCCAACACGCTAAATTTACCATTACGGAGGTGTACACAATGGCATATATCATTACTGATGCTTGCATTTCATGCGGAGCATGTGAGAGCGAGTGTCCTACAGGCGCTATATCAGCCGGTGATACAATGTACGTTATCGATCCAGATGCATGCATTGATTGCGGAGCTTGCGAAGCTGTCTGCCCGACACAGGCTATCAAGCCTAACTGATCGATACCAAGATCAAGATAAAAAGGGAAAGCAGATGCTTTCCCTTTTTGTATAGGAGAAATTACTTCTGTGACTGATAAGAAAATGACAAACCCGGTGCTTTTGTATCGCAATGAGACAGTAGAAGATCTGCAGCGAAATGGTATGCGGCTGATTCAGCCAGCATATGGATTCCGCTTCGGTGAGGATTCTGTTTTGCTTGCTGCAAATGCTGTGTCGGCTTGTCCTAAGACATCGCGCAGGATACAGGTTGCAGATATTGGAGCAGGCAGCGGGGCTGTATCAATCTTGATGGCCGCAAGAGATAGACGCCTGGATATCAGAGCGATCGAGCTCGACCGTCATAGGTTTGACTGTCTACAGAGAAATATCAGCCTCAATGATCTGTCTTGCCGAATGTATGCTCATCATATAGATTTGAAAGTGCTGGCATCACGTGAGAAAAAAACAGATTGGCCTGCCGGTCTGAAGGCTGCTGAATGCGATATTGTCGTAATGAATCCGCCATATCGCCTTCCTGCCAAGTCTAGCTTGGATAAATGGAATTCCGGTAATATCAGTGAACGAAGTGCTTTGATGGCCGGCGAAGAAATAGCTGTTAGTCTCGAGGAGTTGCTGCAGGCTGCGGCAAGACTGCTCAAGCCGGGGGGGCGGCTGGTCATGGTTCATAGACCACAGCGGCTGCCTGATATAATTGACTATATGCGTAAGACAGGGATAGAGCCTGTATCGCTTCAAGTATTGGAGTCACTGCCGGCAAAAGCCCCGTCCAGGATAATCATCATAGGTCGCAAGAGTATCAAAAGCGGAGGTTTCCGCTGGCTGGCACCTCTTACAGTTTATAGCCAGCCTGGTCAAATGACTTCAGAAGCTGCTGAGCTGTATGGCCATGAGTATGCTTTGTCAGAAGAACAGCTCTTAGCCGGGACAACCAGGCTAGATAGCGATTTTAATGCTGAGGAGACGCCTTTTGCCAGTTGTATGGTAGATCAAGCTGGTTTTTGAGTCGATGATATCTGATACAGTATATTGCTGATATTGGAGGAATTGAGAGGGAGTAGATGGAGCAGCATAGAGTTGGCAGCGGAAGCAGACAAGTTGGAAAAGATATCAGCAGAGGATCTCTGACACTGGTCGCAACACCAATCGGGAATTTTGATGATATTTCTGTCAGGGCTCTTGAGACACTGAAAGGCGCCGACCTGATCGCGGCTGAGGATACCCGGGTGACGATTGATTTGCTGAAGCATTTCGGTCTTGGGAAGCCGCTTGAGAGTTATCATGAGCATAATCGCGTTGAAAAGGGCGAGAAGCTTCTTGCATTGATGATTAGTGGTAAGAAAATCGCTCTTGTATCGGATGCAGGCATGCCTTGCATATCTGATCCGGGTGAAATGCTGGTCAGAACCTGTATTGAAAACGATATTCCTGTTACTGTAATTCCGGGACCAAATGCTGCTTTGACAGCGCTTTCGGCCTCAGGACTTGATACGAAGTCTTTTGTTTTTGAAGGTTTTTTGTCGGTCGAGAATAAGGTCCGGCGTGAACAGCTTGAACGGTTAGCGACAGAAAACCGGACTGCTATTCTCTATGAAGCGCCGCATAGACTTAGACGTACATTAGCCGATTTGCAGGCAAGCGGACTTGAGCAGAGACAAGTAGTATTGGCTAGAGAGTTAACGAAGCGTTACGAAGAGTGGCTTCGAATGTCGGTTGACGAGGCCTGCAAATACTATGAGCAGGAGCAACCACGCGGTGAGTTTGTAATTGTGCTAGAAGGTATGTGGGAGTATGGTCTAAGATGTCCGCCGGATCCTGCCGATGTCGAAGCAGAAGCAAGAGAATTGATGCGTTCGTTGCTTGACCAGGGTCTATCGGTACGTGAGGCCGCCAAACAGGCCTCTGCCAGTGGTTTGATGAAGAAAAACGAGTTTTACAAGCTAGGACTGGATTTGCAGTCATAGGCATATCAGGTATAATACAATGATATGGACCGGTTATTCGCCGGCAACAGGAGGTCTCAACAAATGGAGAAAAAGACATATTATATTACTACACCGATTTATTACCCAAGCGATAAGCTGCATATCGGTCATTCATATACGACTGTAGCTGCCGACACCATGGCCAGGTACAAGAGACTGCGCGGCTATGATGTAATGTTTTTGACAGGCACTGATGAGCATGGTCAGAAAATTCAGCGAAAAGCTGAAGAGACCGGTGTTACTCCTAAGCAATATGTTGATCATATAGTATCCGGAATCAAGGATTTGTGGAAACTCCTTAACATTTCCTATGATCGCTTCATCAGAACTACTGATGAGGAGCATGAGAAGGCAATACAGTTCATTTTCCAAACGCTGTATGACAAAGGTGATATCTACAAGAGTGAGTATGAGGGCTGGTATTGTACCCCCTGTGAGTCCTTCTGGACTGAGACTCAGCTTGAAGAAGGGCATTGTCCGGATTGCAAGGGTCCTGTAGAGAGAACCCGTGAAGAGAGTTATTTTTTCCGCCTGTCGAAATATCAGCAGGCGCTGATAGATATTTTTGAAAATGATCCTGAATTTATTCAACCGGCTTCAAGAGCAAATGAAATGCTCAATAATTTCCTGAGGCCAGGGCTTGAGGATCTCTGTGTATCGCGTACTACTTTTGATTGGGGTGTCAAAGTGCCTTTTGATTCCAAGCATGTCGTCTATGTATGGATAGACGCTTTGTCCAACTATATTACAGCGATGGGCTATCCCAATACTGATGGTGATCTTGCCCGCTATTGGCCTGCTGATGTACAACTCGTAGGCAAGGAGATAGTGCGCTTCCATACTATTATTTGGCCGGCAATGCTGATGGCGCTCGATCTGCCGCTACCTAAGCAGGTCTATGGACATGGATGGCTGCTCTTCAAGGATGGCAAAATGTCCAAGTCAAAAGGCAATGTTGTAGATCCCGTTATTCTTTGTGATAAGTACGGTGTTGATTCTATCCGCTATTTCCTGCTTCGCGAAGTTCCGTTCGGTTCGGACGGCAATTTTTCCAATGAGGCCCTGATCAGCAGGATCAACAGCGATCTTGCTAATGACCTGGGAAATCTTGGCAGCAGGACAGTTGCTATGATCGAGAAGAGCTTCCCGTCAGGTTTGCCGCAACAGCGACAGACTGAAGAAATAGATGATGAACTGATCACCATGATTTCAAATCTGCCATCACAGGTCGAAGCTTCGATGGAGAAGCTTCAGTTCAGTCATGCACTGGCTGAGATCTGGAGAGTTATCGGCCGCAGCAACAAATATATTGATGAGACACAGCCATGGATACTTGCTCGCAGCGAAGAGGATCACGGACGTCTGGCAGCCGTTCTGTTCAATCTGGCAGAGGTGCTCCGAGTAGTGTCGATTTTGCTGCAGCCATTTATGCCCGATACAAGTAAAAAGCTTCAGGAAACACTAGGTCTCGATGATGGAAGTGTACTAACCTGGGAAGCTAGCCATACATACGGCTTATATAACTCACATGGCGTGCGTAAGAGCAAACCACTCTTCCCGCGCATAGATCTTAAAAAGGAAATTGAGGCATTAGATGAAATACTGTCTCAACAGGCAGCAGCAAAAGGCGCAGTAAGTGAGCAGATTGAAGCAGCCAAGGATAATAAGGGTGAAGCTGAGCATAAAAATGATAAGAAGTCTGAAGCTATTGCTGATCAGCCAGCTCCGGAAGGTGTTGCCCTGATAGAGTTTGATGATTTCCTCAAGCTTGATCTCAAGGTTGGCACTATCCGTGAATGCCGAAAAGTTGAAAAGGCCGATAAATTACTCTGTTCACAGATCGATATGGGTAATGAAGTCAGGCAGATAGTCTCCGGTATTGCCGAATCATATCAGCCGGATGAGCTTGTCGGCCGCCAGGTCATAGTTGTAACAAATCTTAAGCCTCGCAAAATCAGAGGTCTTGAGTCTCACGGTATGATTCTATGTGCGACAGATGCCGGGCGCTATAGAATTCTGACAGTCGATCAACCTGTTCCGTCAGGGTCTGAGGTCGGTTGATGCGCTGGTTTGACTCGCATGCTCATCTTCAGGATGAGAAATTCATTGATGATATTGATGATGTTCTAATAAGGGCTGATCAGGCCGGAGTCAGAAGGATTCTTCTGCCCGGCTCTGATTTGGTTTCTTTGGAACGAGCGGCCACAATGACAGCAGCCAGACCTGACATTTTCTGTTTTAGTTCAGGTATTCATCCCCATGAAGCTTCTGAAGTTGATGACAAGATGTTCGAGCGTACTGTTGCCCTTGCCCGCGGAGCTGGCGGAAACAAGGCATCTGCGATTGGCGAGGTTGGACTCGATTATCATTATGATTTCTCGCCACGTATGGTTCAGCAAAATGTTTTCGAGAGATATATAGAACTGGCATGGGAGCTCAGGCTTCCCTTGATCATTCACTCTCGCGAGGCAACAGAGGATACAATAAACCTACTGCGATTGATGGCAGCACGTGGTCGTCTTCTGCCTGTGCCAGGTGTGTTTCACTGCTTCTCCGGCAGCGCTCAGACGGCGGAAATATTGCTTGATATGGGCTTTTATCTTGGTTTTGATGGACCAATCACTTTCAAAAATTCTCGCAAGGCGGCAGAAGTAATAAAAGTTTGTCCGCTTAACAAAATTCTGATCGAAACGGATAGCCCTTATTTGTCGCCGGAACCGCTTCGCGGCAAGAGAAATGAGCCTGCTAATATTCCCTATATAGGCAGACGCCTTGCTGAACTCAAAGGAATCAGCGAGGAGGAAGCAGCAACTGCAACCTGGGATAATACTATTAGACTTTTCGGACTTGAAGATGCGTGAGCTGGCTATACCAGAAATATCTGCTGTAATTCAAAACCGTGAAATGGCCTGGCAACAGGCAGCGAAAACAGTTGGTCGAGAGAGCTCTATTATTTTTCCTTTTTTTGGATAAAGCCTGTTGACAAGGTTGTCGGTTTCTATTATACTTTCACTTGCACTCAAGAAAACGGTGCAGACAATAACCCAGATACGGGAGCATAGCTCAGCTGGGAGAGCATCTGCCTTACAAGCAGAGGGTCACAGGTTCGAGCCCTGTTGTTCCCACCATAAATGGCGCAGTAGTTCAGTTGGTTAGAATGCCAGCCTGTCACGCTGGAGGTCGAGGGTTCGAGCCCCTTCTGCGTCGCCA
>JAAYFZ010000086.1 GCA_012727965.1 Clostridiaceae bacterium | reverse complement strand
CGGATATCGCGTTCAACATCAGAAGGATGGAATGCGACAAAATTCGCCACTGTATCGAACCATTTACCTGCGATAAGCTCTTTTACCTTCTCCTCGTCATGAATACTGCATGAGATGACCTCTGCAGTTTCCGGTACATGCTCTCTCTTGCTGCCTCGATTAAGTAAATATAGCTCCCATCCGAGCTCTGCCAGTCTGTGACTCACAGCCTTGCTGATAGTACCTGTACCACCAATAATTAATGCCCGCATATTATGTACCTCCTGTAACGATCATCCGGTACTAGCCGGAAAGAACTTATTCCAATTGTATCAGACCATATGACATGCTACAATCTCAGAACAAGCATCCGTTAACACTCTCATTATAATTTTATTCACATAACAAATGCGAATATTATGATACAATAAACTTACTCAAAAGCTTGATCTGGTCTAAGGAGCGTGGAAGTTTTGTCACTGTTATTTGCCAGACAACCAATATTCGATAATATGGGCAGGCGTCACGGTTATGAACTTCTTTACCGCGAACCTGGAGAAAATGCCTATGGCCAGCATGATGGCGATATGGCTACTTCAAGTGTAATGGCCGCCAGTTTTCTCTCTATGGGCGTTAGTGAATTATCGAGCCAGAGCAAGGCATATATTAATTTTACTTCTAATATGCTGCTTAGAGGTGTAGCAACGCTATTTCCAAAAGATACGATCGTCGTTGAGATTCTCGAGACGATCGAACCAACATATGAAATTATAGAAGCCTGCCATGATCTTAGAAAAAAAGGGTATACGATCGCGCTAGATGATTTCGTTTTGCGTGATGACTATAAACCGCTTATTGATCTTGCACATATTGTGAAAATTGATTTCATGCACCTGAAATCTGAAGCAGAGAGAAAATCAATATTACAATTGAACAGGCATAAAAATGTCAAATATCTGGCAGAGAAGGTCGAGACACGAGAAGATTATGAGATGGCTGTGCGTCTAGGCTACAGCCTCTTTCAGGGTTACTTTTTTTCCAAACCGGTGATTATAAATACAAACAATATTCCGCCTTCCAAGATAAATCAGGTTAGGCTGATGCAGCTCCTGGAAAATAATGATCCCGATATCGGCGATATAGCGGATGTCATAGAAAAGGATGTTGCTTTCACTTACGAAATTTTGAAACTGACAACAACAGTTCGTTATTATCGCGGTAATAAAATAACTTCTATCCGCCAGGCAGCTATGCTAATGGGACTAACTGAACTGAAAAAATGGGCCTATATAACGATCATTCGTAAAATCAGCGATCATGATCAGGAAGAAAATATCAGTATTTCAGTTCAAAGAGCAAGAGCCTTGGAGCAGCTTGCTGAGCTTACAGGAAATAGAGATAAAAAAATGAGTTTCTTCACATTGGGCCTGCTCTCAATGATCGATGTCTTGACTGGTTGTGAAATGTCTCTTATCGTCTCTGAACTACCGGTAAGTAGTGAAATGCAGGACATACTGCTTGGGAATAATCCTGATACTATCATGCATACATGCTTTCAGCTGACCACAGCCTATGAAAAAGCCCAGTGGATCCTGGCGGAAATACTGGGCGAGAAGCTTGGTATAACAATGGAACAGATGGCGTCATTTTATCTTGATGCAGTCGTCTGGTCGAATCAGGCTACTTCATGATCCAGCTGAAATAATCTCTCTAATTGTCTGTTACTCATAGCAACAATAATGAATCAGGAATCAGATTCCTCTTGATCCCACTGCAGCAGACGTCTCTGTCCCTGCAGTTTTTTAATGTCGCTAATATCCTGACTGACCTCAAGAACACCACGGTAGTTATTCTCATCATCGCGTAGAGCAAAATACTGTATTAAAACGAATTTACCCTTTACCTCGATCCAGAAGCTGGCCTGGTCCTGCTTGCCTTCGCGAAAAGCCGCAATTATTTCTTCGACAACATGAACACTCTCGGGCGGATGACAATTGCTTACATCTCTGCCGATCGCAGCAGGCGATCGCGGAAATATCCGGTCTTTTGGCCTGGAGAAGAAACGCAGCTTATTATTCTCATCCACAAAAGAAATATCTACAGGCAGGGCAGAAAAAATCATAAGGGCCTGCTGTGTCGTTATATCTCCGGTCTCAGAGTGAATCAAATAATCGTTTAGCCCCTTCGTGCAAAACTCATTGTCCATCCTGGAACCGCTCTCACGCAGCATAGCAGCAACTTCATGACGATCTGGTATATTCTCAGGACCAATAAAGGGGAAAGAAT
>JAAYFZ010000085.1 GCA_012727965.1 Clostridiaceae bacterium | reverse complement strand
GTTTAAAACCTACCAAATACAGGTACAAAAAAATGCCCAGGCAATGGCAGCCGCTTTTGCCAGCCGTAACTACACATTGGTAACGGGAGGAACGGACAATCATCTGCGCCTGGATCAGTGGTCCTTTTACCTTGACTATAGGTTCATTGGGGAAAATTGGAGTGCCCTCAGGAACTGCCCAGACATCACATTGAAAATCTAATTTTCTTAGGTACTCAAGAAACCGTTGATCAAACTGACCTGTAGTACGCAGCCAATCAATATCATCATCTGTAAATTCGAGATCATTCAGGTACTCAACCATCTGTTCAAGACCGGCCATGACCGCAAAACCGCCATGTTCCGGAACAGATCTGAAGAAAAGATCGAAACAGGCGATCGTATTCTCAAGCCCATTATCCAGGTAGCCTTTTGACATGGTCAGCTCATAGAAATCGGTGAGCATGGTCAGATTAGTTCTATCTTTCCATTTGGAGCTATACATCAGATTATTCCTCCCTCTGTTGGGGCCAGCAGTGCTTCATCGAATATAGGCGGATCATAGTAGACCCATTCGAGGCAAAGTCCCTGGGCAGGCATCGTCATGCCTGTCAGCTTGCGGTCGCCAGCAGCAAAAGCAGCCGGCAGATCAGAATCATTCAATTTCCCCTGTCCAATATACAGCAGTGTACCGGCCAGAATCCTGATCATATGATACAAAAAACCGTCACCATCAACTGTCAGCGTTAGAAGCTTGCCCTCCTGCTTAAGCGATAGATCGTGAATAGTTCGAACCGTATTGCGCCTGACACTGCCCTGATCCATCATGCAGGTAAAATCATGTTTGCCTGTAAGAGCCGGCAAAGCCGCTCTCATTCTCTCGATATCAAGCGGACCTGGGACATGTGCTGTCAGATGCCGCATAAGTGCAGGTCTGACTGAACCGAGCCAATATCGATAGCAATAGCGTTTGCCGGTTGGGCTAACTCTAGAATTGAACTTTGGATCAACTTCAGCTGCTGCTCTGATGCTGATAGCTTCCGGTAGTACGCTATTTAGTGCAAGAGGTACCCGCTCTGCCGGTATGCTAAGCGAAGTCAGAAAATTGCTTACATGGGCTCGGGCACTTACCCCTGCATCAGTACGGCTGCTCGAAGTAAGACTCATCTTCTCGCCTGTCAGCTCCAGCCACGAATCCTGGATCGTCTGCTGAACGGATGCAGCATTATCCTGAAATTGCCAACCATGATAGACACTTCCATCGTACTCTGTCAGCAGCGCGATATTGCGCCGGCCACCTGGATCAAATGTCATTTGCCTTCAATCCCGTCCTCGAGGCAGTTCATAGCCATCATGGCCGCACCAACAATACCGGCATCATTGCCCATGGTGGCAAGCTCTATTCTTGGTATGGCAACGTTCGGTGCCAGATAAGCTTTCTTAAGAGCCCTCTCTCTGACAGGTATGAGCAAAGCATCACCCTCATTGCAAACACCGCCGCCAATAACGATAACCTCTGGCATATAGCCATTAATAACATTGCCCAGACCCTCAGCAAGCATTTCTATATAGAAATCCACAACCTCAGATGCTGCCTTATCGCCTTCTCTCATACCGATAAAAGCCGTACGTCCGTCAGCGTGGCCGCCGTTTTCTGCAATCAGTCTGTTCAGGATCGAATCCGGATTATTTCTGGCAGCTTTTTCCGTTTCTCTTACCAGCGCTGAAGCTGAAGCATAAGCTTCGAAGCAGCCTTTGCGGCCACATGTACAGTCTTCACCGCCGGCCATAATTACAATATGTCCGACTTCACAGCCGGCATGGTTGAAACCACTATAGATACGGTGATTGATGACAACACCGCCGCCAACACCCGTACCAAGTGTAATCGCAACAGCATTACCAGCACCGTGAGCACCACCTGCGACACTCTCCGCCAGAGCAGCTACATTAGCATCATTATCGATGAAGACAGGAAGATCAAGATGTTTTCTGATTTCCTTTCTCATTGGCAGATTTCGAAAAGGCAGATTGTTGGCGTAAATCAGGTAGCCGGTATCATTGTCGGGAGTTCCAGGCGATCCAATACCAATAGCCTCGATTTCACTGACATTTTTTCCAGCCTGTTTGATGACCTTTTCTGCCATCAGAGCCATATCGCGGACGATTGCCAGCTGATCACGTGCAGCATTGGTCTTCATCCTATCTTTGCAGATAATCTTACCCTGCTCATCAACAATACCAGCCTTGATATTAGTCCCACCAAGATCTATTCCGACAAAATACTTCATCACGCATACCTCCAGGATATAAATCGATTCGAATAGCATACATATATCTATTATATCTTTGATGATTATAGCCTGCACTTGCCTGAGGGGCAAGGACATAAGCTGTTCTAAAATCTATCAGAGCAGAAACTGCAGAAGCAAAACTACTACGGCGGCAACTACTCAAAATATGGCAAAGGCCATATCAGCACTTGTAAATTTCAGACTCTTCATTCTGGTTCTGCCTTCACCGCCACGATAGCAGCGAGCTTCCATCGCAGTGGCAAGATCCTCTGCTCTCTTAAACGCACTGACAAAAAGAGGAATCAGAACCGAGACCAGACCTTTTGCCTTGCTGATAAGACCTCCCGTATCATAATCGGCTCCCCTCGACGACTGTGCCTTCATGATTTTCTCCGTTTCCTCAAGCAAAGTCGGTACGAAGCGAAGCGCTATTGACATCATCATGGCCATCTCATGTGCCGGAAAACCAAATCTACTGAGTGGACCAAGCAACTTCTCCATAGCGTCAGCTACCATAACTGGAGTCGTGGTCAGCGTCAGCAGAAGAGTTGTATTCATAATCAGCAGCGTCAATCGTACAGCCATTCTGATAGCAGTATAAACACCTTGATCAGTGATTTTTAGCGGACCCAGGCGTAGCCACTCCTTACCGGTACCGGTAAAAATATTAAGTACAAAAGCAAAAATCAGAATGAAAAGTATCGGTTTAAGTCCTGATAAAACCTGCTTGACCGGCACTTTGGACAGAATGATCAATACAATGGTCAAAGCCGCCAGCAGCAGCATTGCAGCAACGGATTGCGCCATGAAGATCAAAACCATGAAGATAATAACTCCGAGCAGTTTAGTTCTTGGGTCAAGTCTATGAAGAAGTGAATCCGCGGGATAATAACGTCCCAAAGAAATATTTCCCAGCATTATTTCACCTCCTGTTGATTCTGTCTCTGATCAGCTCTGTATCTGATCAGCTCATTGACAGCAGCCTCAGGCGTATAATGATCAGTCTGTAAACCATTAAGATGATTGGACATTGTATGTAAAAAAGCTCTGGCTCTTGGCATAGAGAGTCCAGCCTGTGCCAGATAATCTTCGTCAACAAAAACCTCATTCGGGCTGCCACAGGCATGAACGCTACCGTTCTTAAGAACAAGCACCCTGTCAGCAAGCCTTGCTATATCCTCCATACTATGGGATACAAGTATGACGGTAACTCCCATTTCACGAAGCTGTGATGCGTATGACAATATCTCGTCACGGCCGGCTGGATCAAGACCAGCGGCTGGTTCATCAAGGATCAATATTTCAGGCTTCATAGCCAGAATACCTGCTATTGCTACGCGCCTCTTCTGGCCGCCAGATAGTTCAAATGGAGAACGTTCGAGCAGATCCTGATCAATGCCTGTAATTTCAGCGGCTGCCAGGACCCTACGATCAATCTCATTTGTATCAAGACCCATTCTCTTAGGGCCAAAAGCTATATCTTGAAACACAGTCTCTTCAAAAAGCTGATGCTCAGGATATTGAAACAATAAACCAGCCTTCTGTCTGATTTTTTTGACATCGGAGTTTTGCGAAACAGACCAGCCAAGCACATGAACAGTACCAGATTGTGGTCTGATCAAACCGTTAAAATGTTGAATTAATGTTGATTTACCAGAACCACTGTGGCCGATAATGCCAAACAGCTCTCCACGGCATATTTCAAAATTGACATCATGAAGAGCTTCAGACGCCATTGTTGTGCCTTTACTATATGTATAATACAGATCTTTTACAGTTATAACTGCTTCACTTGAATTCGGTTCGGCTCTGCTGGCATCTGACCCTGTGTTCATCTCGGTGTCTTTTTTCAGTGTAGCCAAGGCTTTTGCCGCAATTTCCGGTGATGAAGCTTCAATCATTCGCAAACAAGCTGCGGCTGCACCTTCCCATGTTGCGGTCTCAAGAGGCTTAAGTTCTTGTTGCAGTTGTTTTGAAAGCAGCCAGGCAATGTCCATATGCACAGGAACATCCAAACCGAGCTCCTTGATCTTCTCAACCTGGTCGAATATTTCCGCAGGACTGCCTTGGAGTACGATCCGGCCTTTGTCCATTACATAAACCTGGTCAGCCAGCAGCACTTCTTCCATATGATGAGTTATATTGACGACAGTTATGCCTTCATCAGTTATTAATTTCTGAACCAGATCCATGAAGTCTCTTCTGCTGACAGGATCAAGCATAGCTGTAGATTCATCTAGAATCAGACAGCGGGGCTTCATAGCAAGAATACCGGCAATAGCCAGCTTCTGTTTCTGACCGCCTGAAAGAAGATGAGGCGGTCTCTGTGCTTGTTCGGACAAGCCGACTTTTGCCAGTGCTTCATCAACAGAAATACGTATCAAAGAGGGCTCCATCCCCAAGTTTTCAGGGCCAAAAGCAACATCCTCTTCTACAGTAGTACCGACAATCTGATTGTCAGGATTCTGAAATACCATGCCGCAGGTACTGCGAATATCCCATACTGAGCTATCATCTGATGTTTTCATGCCGGCTACCACAATGGTTCCGTTGTCAGGGCGCTCAAGAGCGTTGATCAGACGAGCCAGAGTTGATTTGCCAGATCCATTTCGGCCAAGCACAGCAGTATGTCGTCCAGCCTCAAGCTGAAGACTTACTCTGTCTACAGCCAGAAGTGGTTCTTGTTGATGCTGCCTGTAATGAAATGTGACATTATCTATCTCTACGATTCTGCTCATATATCCCTCATTTGAAAAAATACGGGGACAGGCAATACCTGTCCCCGTATATTACGGTTATAACCGTATTATTACCTGGAATACTATTTATCTGCTATCTAAATATCAGACAAGCTCAAGTATTGCCATTTCTGATGCATCACCACGTCTGGCGCCAAGCTTGATTATTCTTGTATAACCACCGTTGCGATCAGCATACTTAGGTGCTACTTCTGTGAAAAGATGGTTGACAGGATTGACTGCTTTGCCCTCGGCGTCATGACTCTTATTGAGCCACAGCATCATTCTACGACGTGCTGCCAGCCTTGAAGCATTGTCTACCTGTACCATTTCCTTCTTCATCTCACGGACGACAACGTCATATTCGTTGCCGTTCTTGGATGTAGCGGATTTCAGTACCTTTCTGCCCTTAGCGTCAAGCTTCGCAGCAGAAACAGTAATTTCACGAGTAGTAAAATTATCTTTTTCTTTTACAGCAGCAGTGATCAGCTTCTCAGCAATACGCTGAACTTCATGTGCACGGGCTGTAGTTGTTTGGATATGACCATTAACAATAAGGGCCGTAACCAGATTTTTCAGAATGGACTTGCGCTGATCGGATGCGCGTCCAAGCTTCCTATAAACAGGCATTCGTATAACCTCCTAACAAACGGATCTTATGTCTGATTACTCTTCAAGAGTAGCCAGAGACAATCCGAGTTCTTCAAGTTTCTGGATCACTTCTTCCAGTGATTTTTTGCCAAGGTTGCGGACCTTCATCATATCCTCTTCTGATCTGGCAACCAGATCGCCGATAGAGTTGATGCCGGCACGCTTAAGACAATTATAGGTTCTGACAGAAAAGTCAAGATCCTCGATCACTGTTTCGAGAACATGGTTTTTACTGCTGCTCTCATCAGTATCCTTGAAGCTAGGACCTGTTGCTGATTCAGTCAAAGCCATAAACAGGCTAAGATGCTCAGTCATGATACCGGAACCGATGCTGAGTGATTCGGCAACATCCACAGTACCATCAGTCCAAACTTCGATAGTAAGCTTGTCATAATCAGTAAACTGACCAACACGTGTATTTTCTATGAAGTAGTTGACCTTTTTTACTGGTGTAAAAATCGAGTCGATCGGTATAACTCCGATGGGCTGACTTGTCCACTTATTACGATCAGCAGTATTATAGCCGCGACCCTTATTAATAGTAAGTTCAATAAAGAGTCTGCCATCACCATTTAGCGTTGCGATCGGATGATCAGGATTGAGTATCTCTACTTCCTCATCTCTTACAATGTCTCCAGCGGTAACAACTCCTGTACGACCTTCATCAGTGCTGATATAAACAGTCTTAGGACCATCTACATGCAGCTTGGCACGAATTCCTTTGACATTGAGAATGATCTCAGTCATATCCTCAATGACACCCTTAACGGTTGAAAATTCGTGAAATACTCCTTCAACCCTGATAGCAGTCACAGCAGCGCCCGGCAAGGAAGACAGAAGAACTCTTCTGAGTGAATTGCCAAGTGTTATGCCATAGCCACGCTCAAGCGGCTCAATTGTGTATTTGCCATATGATCCGTCATCACTGCGTTCGAGGCAATCAATCACAGGTTTTTTGATCTCAATCATTATAATCCTCCTTCGTGCGCTCATAAACTGAAAGCAACTGCGATAAAACTATGCGAATTACTTAGAGTAGAGCTCGACAATAAGGGTTTCCTTGACTTCCAGATCAACGTCTTCACGTGACGGAATCTGTGCAACTGTTCCCTTAAGCGCTTCTGGATCAAAGGTGAGCCAGGCTGGTACATTACGTCTGTCCATTTCCTGGAACTTAGGAGATTTACGTGAACCTTCACGAACCTCAATAGCATCACCAGCAGAAAGCTGCATCGAAGGAATATCTGCCTTTTTGCCATTAATAGCAAAATGACCATGAGTAATCAACTGACGAGCCTCGGCTCTCGATGAAGCCAGACCCATACGATAGACTATGTTGTCGAAACGCAGTTCGAGCAGCAACAGGAGATTCTCACCAGACTTGCCGTGCATACGGGTTGCCTTCTCGTAAGTCTTACGGAATTGGCTCTCGAGCAATCCATAAAATCTCTTTGTCTTCTGCTTCTCGCGAAGCTGTGTTCCATATTCTGAAACTTTTTTTCTTCCCTGGCCATGCTGTCCCGGAGCAAAACTCCTTCTGGCGATGGCACACTTGCCTGTATAACATCTCTGACCTTTGAGAAAGAGCTTTTCACCCTCTCTGCGACAAAGGCGGCAGGATGCGTCTGTATATCTAGCCATTCTTTACACCTCCGGAATCAGACTCTTCTTCTTTTAGGCGGTCTGCAGCCATTATGCGGGATTGGAGTTACGTCCTTGATCATTGTTACATCAAGACCGGCTGTCTGCAGAGCGCGGATAGCTGCTTCACGTCCGGCACCCGGACCTTTTACAAAAACCTCAACCGAACGCATTCCGTGATCGACAGCAGTTTTTGCAGCAGATTCAGCAGCCATCTGAGCTGCGAACGGAGTTCCCTTACGTGAACCTCTCATACCCTGACCACCTGCACTGGCCCACGAAATCGCGTTGCCAACTGGATCAGTTATCGTGACGATTGTATTGTTGAACGAAGAATGAATATGGGCAGCACCACGGTCAATATTCTTGCGTTCTCTTCTCTTCGGCCTGGAAGCCGTTTTCTTGACTGACGCCTTAGCCATGCTGTTACCTCCTTATTTTCTCTTTCCTGCAATGGTACGCTTAGGTCCCTTGCGGGTACGGGCATTAGTCTTAGTGCGCTGACCACGAACAGGCAGGCCCATTCTGTGACGGCGACCGCGATAACAGCCGATTTCTGTAAGACGTTTGATATTCATTGCAATTTCACGTCTGAGATCACCTTCAACGGTGTATTGATTCTCAATGACGTCTCTAATTTTAGAAGATTCCTCTTCTGTTAGATCCTTGACGCGCGTATCAGGACTGATGGCGCATTTCTCAAGGATTTGGTTCGATAAGGTTCTGCCAATACCGTAAATATAGCATAGCGCAATCTCTACGCGCTTATCATTGGGCAGATCTACCCCGGCAATACGTGCCATTCTTTGCACCTCCATCATTAGACAGGTTTATTGTTTACTCTATTCAAAATCACGAATGTGGGAAAACTATGACCCATTACAGATCAAAGCAGCCGCATCCCTTGTCGTGTCGTAGCCAAGTAGGCTAAGCAATTGCTCAGCCCTGTTTCTGTTTGTGCTTGGGATCCTGACAGATGACCATAACACGGCCTCTACGTTTGATAACCTTGCACTTCTCACAGATAGGTTTTACTGACGGTCTGACTTTCATTGAACTGACCTCCTCTTATTGCCCGCTGAACATAATACTCTTGCAGGCACATGCTAAAATAGTTTACCAGATTTGGCGAATTAATCAAGTATTATTTTTTATTTAGCTCGCCAGGTTATCCGACCACGTGTAAGATCATATGGAGAAAGCTCCATGGTAACACGATCGCCGGGAAGAATTTTGATATAGTGCTGACGCAGTTTGCCTGAAATATGGGCAATGATTTCATGGCCGTTTTCCAGTTTAACTTTAAACACAGCATTTGGCAGTGAATCAGTAACGATACCCTCTACCTCAATAATATCTTCTTTTGACATAAATTATCCCTCCTTCTCATTCATACTCAGGAAACTGGATATGGTCTTCCTGATTTCTATATCTGCCTCTTCTTGACGCATTACATGCATTCGTTCGACGAGGCCCGGTTCTACAGCTTGTCCAAGAGGCTTGATATGGCTGCATCTTTTTTTCTTCGTTCTGACTATGCTACGCAGATTGCCATCTGCAAGCCAGGCGAAATTTTCTTCAACACCTATGACCAGATAAAGTCTCCCCGTGTCATGTCCTTTGAGCGACATGACGATCATACCTGGTATTATGCCTCTCTGTCTGATAATTTCAAATACTGTTTGTTCCATCATTATCAGCGCATAGTCATAATGATCGGTCCATCAGAGGTGATTGCAAAAGTATTCTCATAATGAGCAGACGGTCTACCATCTGCCGTTACGATTGTCCAGCCATCACTCTCCAAGGCGATCCTTCTAGTACCGAGATTGATCATAGGCTCCATTGCCAGAACCATGCCTGGCTCAAGTCTCAGCCCATGACCAGAACGGCCATAATTCGGAAGATCTGGATCCTCATGTAATTCTCTGCCGATACCATGTCCTGTCAGTTCTCTGACTACTCCATAGCCATGCTTCTCAGCATGCTGCTGCACAGCATTTGAGAGATCGCCAAGTCTGTACCCAGGTTTGGCAAGTTCAAGAGCTATCCAGAAGCACTCCTCAGTTACTCTCATCAGATCAAGCTTCTCAGAAGAAGTTTCACCAACAGCAAATGTTCTGGCGGCATCACCATGAAAACCATCGATAAAGGCGCCAACATCAATCGAAACAAGCATACCTTCCTCGATAACACGAGAACGCGAGGGAATACCGTGAACAACTTCTTGATCAATTGAAGCACAGACGGACCCGGGAAAAGGCGGATTACCATAGCCTTTGAAAGAAGGCACAGCACCGGAACGACGAATGAATTCCTCAGCTGCCTGATCGATATCCATCGTAGTTAGACCTGGTCTGATCATTTCGCCAATCATTGTGAGAACATCAGCAACGATAGCCCCGGCCTTCTGCATTTTCCTGATTTCATCTGTACTTTTGATTTTCAGCATTATTCATTCCTTCACTCGAAATATTTACGTACTTTGTTAACTGCCTCTTCTGGCTTACCTTCATTACTGACATCGAAGATTAATCCAATATCTCGATAATAGTCTACCAGCGGCTGTGTCTGCTTATGATAAGTTTCCAAACGCTTCTTAATAGTATCTTCGCTATCATCTTTGCGCTGAATTATCTTACCGCTGCATTTGTCACAGATTCCGTCCTGTTTAGGCGGCATACTGATCAGATTATAGCTGAGACCACAGTTTGAACATACTCTTCTGTTTGTCAGTCTCTTAAGAACAAGCTCATCAGATATAGTGACATCGATAACTGCTGTCAAACTACGGCCCAACTTCTTCATTATATCATTCAAAGCATCTGCCTGTGGTATCGTACGAGGGAAGCCGTCCAGCAGGAATCCCTCACTGCAATCAGGTTCAGACAGTCTGTCAGCTACCATATTTATAGTGATGTCATCAGGAACCAGCTGGCCTTTGCTGATATAGGCATCAGCCTTTAGTCCCAACTCAGTCTTGTTGCTAATATTCCTGCGGAAAATATCGCCGGTTGAAATATGAGGGATATCATAAATATTCTTCAGGTCGGCTGCCAGTGTGCCTTTGCCAGACCCCGGCGCACCAAGTAATACTAGCTGCATGACTATCTCCTTTTCTGAGCAAAAGGGCATCCTGCCACAAGACAGGATCCCCTTGCATAACATTATGATTAAAATACCTTAGTCCAGGAATCCCTTGTAATGACGCATCACCATCTGTGATTCCATCTGATTGACCAGATCGATTGCAACACCGACCAAAATCAGAACTGCAGTACCTCCGAACCAGATACCCTGCATGCCGCTTACAGCACTCATAAGTATAGGGAACAGAACAATTATTACCAGGAACAACGCGTCAAACCATGACAGTCGCCTTGAAGTTGTATTAATAAACTCAGAAGTCGGTCTTCCTGGTCTTATACCTGGAATGAATCCACCATTCTTCTGCAAATTGTTGGCTATTTCTATCGGATTGAATTGAATCATCGAATAGAAGAAAGTAAAACCAATTATCAGCATTGCATAGAATACGTAGTAGAACGGATTGCCTGAGAAATCCATAAACCATCGAGCGACCGGTCCGTCACTGCCAAACAATGAAACAAGAGTCGATGGCAATGAAACGATTGACATGGCGAAAATTACAGGGATAACACCGGCCTGGTTTACCTTGATCGGCAGATATGTGCTCTGTCCGCCATACATTTTACGTCCGACTACCTTCTTAGCATATTGTACCGGTATTCTGCGCTCGGCCTGCTGTACGAATACAACAAGTGCGATTATCAGAACAAATACCGCTATAACAACTAATGTCACAATGAGCGAAACAAAAATGTTTCTTGTAACACTCCAGTTTCTGAAATAAGCAAACAACAACTGAACAGCATTAGGTCCTCTAGCTACGATACCAGCGAAGATTATCAGCGAGATACCGTTTCCTATACCATATTCATTTATCTGCTCACCAATCCACATTATAAACGCGGTACCAGCAGTGAAGCTGGCGATAATCAGTACAGCATTTATTGCTGCAGGCAATGTGCTTGATGAAGCTGATCTTGTAGCCATCCAGAACGCGGTTGCCTGAACCAGAGCCAGACCTATCGTTAGATAACGTACATAGCGCTGTATCTTCTTCCGGCCCTCATCGCCTTCCTTCTGGAGACGTTCGAGTGCAGGTATAGCAACCGTCAGCAACTGCATGATAATTGATGCGTTGATGTACGGAGTGATACCCATGGAAAAAATGGAAACCTGTTTTAAGGCACCACCCGATATAATGTCCAGGAAACTACCAAGTTGTCCCAAACGGTTTATCAGATCTGTAAACGCCGCGGAACTGATGCCGGGAACCGGCACTGCAACTCCAACACGGTATACAATCAGCATACCTAGTGTGAAGAGGAGCTTCTTGCGAAGATCAGGAATCTTAAAGGCATTTTTCAGGGTGTCGATCATGCCTCCCATGTCATACCTCCTCGGCCGTTCCTCCAGCCTTGCTGATTTTTTCTTTTGCACTGGCTGTGAAAGCAGTAGCCTTGACTGTCAGTTTCTTGGTCAGTTCACCATTGCCAAGGATCTTGATACCATCATTTACCTTAGGCAGTGTGATAACACCGGATTCTTTGAGGACTGCTGCGTCAACAACGGTTCCATCCTCGAAGCGATCCAGATCACTGACATTGATCTCAACATAGTCAAGAGCAAAACGGCTGTTGTTAAAACCGCGCTTTGGCAGTCTTCTGTATAGTGGCATCTGACCACCCTCGAAACCAGGACGGACACCGCCGCCTGCACGAGAATTCTGGCCCTTATGTCCACGGCCAGCTGTCTTACCATTACCAGAACCGGCGCCGCGACCTTTGCGATATGCCAGCTGTCTTGCGCCCTCAGAAGGGCTCAGTTCATTAAGCTTCATGTCGGGACACCTCCTTATACTTCTTCACACTTGACCAGATGAGCGACGCTGCGCACCATGCCGAGAATAGCGTCATTAGACTCTTTCTCAACGCTCTGTCCGATCTTTCTCAGACCAAGAGCCTCAACTGTTGCAATGTGATTTTTGTTTGCACTGTTTGTGCTTTTTACCAGAGTAATCTTTACCTTTGCCACGTCCCGGAACCTCCTTACAGTATCTCTTCGACGGATTTACCGCGAAGCTTTGCTACTTGCTCGAGAGATTTCAGACTCTTAAGACCCTCTAAAGTCGCATTGACCATATTATTGGGGTTATTAGTACCGAGCGATTTTGTACGGATATCCTTGATTCCGGCCAGTTCAAGAACGGCACGGACAGGACCACCGGCTATAACACCGGTACCGCCTGTAGCAGGCTTGAGCAGGACTTTGCCAGCACCGAAACGGCCAAGCGTCTCGTGAGGTATAGTGTCGTTGCTCATTGGAACTTCGATCATATTTTTCTTAGCATCTTCAATACCCTTGCGAATAGCATCAGGAATTTCAGCTGCTTTACCCAGGCCTTTGCCAACATGTCCGTTTTCGTCACCGACTATTACGAGGGCAGTGAATCTAAAATTACGGCCACCCTTAACGGTCTTGGCTACACGGCCAATATGTATGACCTTCTCTTTGAGTTCGAGTGTATTTGGATCTATGCGCATGACATTACCTCCCTGCTTAGAATTTCAGTCCGGCTTCACGCGCCGCTTCTGCCAGAGCCGCTACACGACCATGGTAGATGTATCCACTTCTGTCGAAAACAACTGTTTCGATACCTTCTGCGACAGCACGCTGTGCTACTAATTTACCGACTTCTGCAGCTGCTGCTGCATTGCCGCCGTTGCCGACTTTATCCTTGAGTTCTTTGTCGAGTGTTGAGGCACTTGCCAGAGTAACACCCGTTGTATCATCAATCACCTGGGCATAAATATGCGAAAGGCTTCTGAAGACACAGAGTCTCGGACGAGCACCGGTTCCACTGATCTTTTTACGAACACGCAGATGCTTACGTCTGCGCACTTCATTTCTGCACGTCTTGCTTATCATGTCAACTCACCCTTTCTTATTTACCTTTGCCCTTGGCGCCGGTTTTACCTTCTTTGAGTCTCAGAACCTCGAAGTCATACTTGATTCCCTTACCCTTGTACGGGTCAGGTTTTCTGAAAGCACGAATTTTCGCTGCGGTTTCTCCGACCATCTGTTTGTCAGCACCCTTAACAATAATTCTGTTAGCTGCTGGCACATCAATTGTGATTCCCTCAGGCTCTTCCAATTCAATAGGATGTGAAAATCCTACATTCAGGACAAGCTTTTTGCCCTGTTTTGCTGCCTTGTAACCAACACCATTGATTTCCAGATTTTTAGCGAAACCTTCTGATAGACCGACGATCATGTTATTGACCAGTGATCTTGTCAAACCATGAAGCTCACGATGTTTTTTCTCATCACTAGGACGTGAAACTACGATATTCTGATCTTCAATTTTGACAGTCATATCAGGATGAATCTTCTGAGTCAGTACATCCTTACCGCGCTTAACGGTAACGATCTGATCCTCAATCTTAACTTCGACCCCTGCTGGGATCGCAATCGGCATTCTGCCAATTCTTGACATATCTTTTTCCTCCTGCTCTTGATATTGGGAGACGACTGCATATGCTGCCCTCTCTTTTCAGAGACTACTATTTTTTTACCAGACGTAAGCGAGAACTTCTCCGCCGACACTTTCCTGTCTTGCCTTCTTATCAGTCATAAGACCTTGAGAAGTAGATACGATCGCGATACCGAGACCGCCGAGAACCTTCGGCATTTTCTCAGTGCTGGCATAAACACGCAGACCGGGCTTTGATATACGCTTGATTCCGGAAATAACCGGTTTCTTGCCTGCATATTTAAGTGTGATCTTGATTACACCCTGCTTATTATCAGGTGTGTATTCAAACTTCGTTATATAGCCTTCTTCCTGAAGGATACGTGCTATCTCTTTTTTAATGTTAGAAGCCGGTACCTCACAGGTCGGGTGTCCGGCTGTGCCGGCATTACGAATTCTGGTGAGCATATCAGCAATAGCATCTGTTATCTGCATAAATCTTCCTCCTTCCTGACGTCCAATTACCAGCTGGCCTTGCGTACGCCAGGGATCTGACCTTTGTATGCAAGCTCTCTGAAGCACAGACGGCAGACTCCATATTTACGGATATAAGCGTGGGGACGTCCGCAGAGCTTGCAGCGATTGTATGCCCGTGTGCTGAATTTAGCCGGCTTCTGCTGTTTCAGAATCATTGACTTTTTTGCCATGTTCGTTTTCCTCCCGCTTACTTGCTGAACGGCATGCCTAGCAGGCTGAGAAGCTCTCTGGCTTCTTCGTCTGTTTCAGCAGTCGTTACGATGATGATATCCATACCACGGATCTTATCGATCTTATCATAATCGATTTCCGGGAATATCAGCTGTTCCTTAGCACCCATAGCATAATTGCCATGACCGTCGAAGGAATTAGGATTGGTACCGCGGAAGTCTCTGACTCGTGGCAGAGCGATGCTGATGAATTTATCAAGAAATTCGTACATCTTCTCACCGCGCAGCGTTACCTTACATCCGATATCCATACCTTCACGCAGTTTAAAAGCGGATACTGACTTCTTTGCTTTTGTGATAACCGGTCTCTGACCTGCGATTATAGCCATATCACGGGCTGCATTGTCGAGAGCTTTCGGATTATCTTTTACTTCGCCGACACCCATATTGAGAACGATTTTCTCGAGCTTAGGTACCTGCATGACTGATTTGTATTTGAAGGTTTCCTGCAATGCAGGCAATACTTCTGAATTATATTTGTCTTTCAGCCTGGACATTAATTATTCCTCCTTGCTGCCATCACTTCTTAGCCTGGCGAATTGTATCTATTACTTCGCCACAAGCCTTGCAGACGCGCACCTTCTCACCATTTTCGAGAATCTTGCGGCCAACTTTGCTTGGACGCTTGCACTTGCTGCATACCAGCATTACATTTGAACTGGAGATGGCAGATTCTTGATGAATAATGCCGCCCTGCTGATTGCGTCCACGGGGTTTCTTGTGCTTGGTGGACATGTTCACGCCTTCTACGATCACTCGATCCTTATCGGAGAGAACATCCAGCACTTTACCGGTCTTGCCGGCGTCTTTACCCGTGAGCACGAATACGTTATCGTCTTTCTTAACATGTACTTTTGACATCGCGCTTATCCCTCCTTATAGAACCTCAGGTGCCAGAGACAGAATCTTCATATAATCCTTATCTCTGAGCTCTCTGGCGATTGGACCGAAGATACGTGTACCACGTGGATTCTTATCTTCTTTGATTAGAACAGCAGCGTTCTCATCAAATTTGATATAGGAACCGTCGGCCCGACGGACACCTCTCTTAGTACGTACTATAACGGCTTTTACTACTTCACCCTTTTTCACAACGCCACCGGGTGTTGCTTCTTTGACCGAGCAGACAATGACATCACCAATATTGCCATACTTGCGCCATGATCCTCCTAGGACCTTGATGCACATCAGCTTCTTGGCGCCGGTGTTATCTGCGGATTTAAGGGTTGATTGAACTTGAATCATAATCTTCCTCCTTCCCGAAAACCAGCGGCAGAGTTATTTGGCCTTCTCGATAATGTTCACCAGTCTCCAGCGTTTATCTTTGCTGAGAGGACGAGTTTCCATCACTCTGACCTTGTCACCGGGCTTGCATTCATTGTTTTCATCGTGAGCCTTAAGTTTATAAGTTCTCTTGATGATCTTCTTATACAGTGGATGACGGACTTGCTCAACTACAGATACGACGATTGTCTTATCCATTTTGTCGCTTGTCACTGTTCCAATTCTTGATTTCCTGAGGTTTCTGTCGTCACTCATACGAATCCCCCTTACTCCTTAATGCCTTGGAGCTCGCGCTCGCGCAGGATAGTTCTGACACGTGCTATATCCCTTTTAACTCTTTTAAGTTTTAAGGGGTTTTCGAGCTGGTTGGTGGCGTGCTGAAATCTAAGCTTGAAGAGTTCTTCTTTTAATTCAACAAGCTCTTCGTTCAACTCGATAATTGTTTTTTCACGAATTTCACTCGGCTTCATTGACGTCACCATCCTTTTCACGAGCAATGAACTTGGTCTTACAAGGCAGCTTATGTGATGCAAGTCTCATAGCTTCACGTGCAGCTTCCTCTGATACACCGGCGATCTCGAAGAGAACTCTGCCGGGTTTAACTACTGCTACCCAGTACTCGGGTGAACCTTTACCTGAACCCATTCGAGTTTCAGCAGGTTTTGACGAAACTGGCTTATCCGGGAAAATCTTGATCCAGACTTTACCGCCACGCTTTAGGAATCTGTTGATAGCGATACGGGCAGACTCGATCTGATTGCTTGTGATCCAGCAAGGCTCTGTAGACTGGAGGCCAAAATCACCATATACTACTACGTTGCCACGAGTAGCTTTGCCTGTCATTCTACCACGGTGCTGTTTTCTGTATTTAACGCGCTTTGGAAGCAACATCAGGCTTCGCCTCCTTCCAGAATAACTTTTTTCTTAGGAGCGGGATATATCTCGCCCTTGTATACCCATACTTTTACACCGATTCTGCCATATGTCGTCTTAGCTTCTGCGAAGCCGTATTCGATATCGGCACGGAGTGTCTGCAGAGGTATTGTTCCCTCGTGATAGTGCTCGCCTCTTGCGATTTCAGCACCACCGAGACGTCCACTGACAGCAGTCTTGATACCTTTTGCTCCCTGCTTCATGGCACGGCCCATAGCCTGCTTCATGGCACGACGGAAAGATACACGCTCTTCCAGCTGTCTAGCGATATTCTCTGCTACCAGCTGAGCATCGGTGTCAATTGATTTGATCTCATTTACATTGATGAAGAAGCTTCTATTGAACTTCACAGCAAGTTTTTTCTTAATTTCTTCGATGCCTGCACCCTGACGGCCTATGATGATGCCAGGTTTAGCAGTTGAGATGGAAACAAGTACTTTTTCCTCACCCTTGCGCTCGATTTCAATTTTCGAAATACCAGCTTTGAACAGTTCTTCCTTGACGAAGTCGCGAATTCTCTTGTCTTCTACGAGGAATTTACTGAAGTCTTTTTTATCGGCGTACCAACGAGTATCCCAATCCTTGATGACACCTACTCTAAAACCATGCGGATTTACCTTCTGGCCCATCTGTCACCCTCCTTAATTTCTTTCTTTGAGGACAACAGTAATATGGCTGGTCCTCTTGTGAATTTTTGACGCGCTGCCACGGGCTCTGGGGATAATGCGCTTAAGCACGGGGCCCTGATTGGCATAGCAGTCAGCTACATAGAGAGCGTCACGGGTCAAATCATTATTATTAACCGCATTTGCTTCAGCTGATTTTAGAAGCTTCTCCAGTACAGGAGATGCAGCCTTAGGTGTATATCTGAGGATGGCATAGGCTTCATCGATTTGCTTGCCTTTGATCAGATCTACAACCACATTTACTTTACGAGGCGCTACTCTGACATTTTTAGCTATCGCACGACCTTCATCCTTGCCGATCCCAAGAACTTTGCGTTCTTTTTTCGTCAGCAGAGCTGATTTCTGAGATTTTCTCTCAGTCCGGTTATATCTAGCTAGAAGTTCCTCACGGTTCTCAAGCAGATATTCCTTGCTCATGACCTTCTTTTCCACAAATTGTTCCTCCCTTCTGTCCTTGGCTTGCCATTAGCGTGAACCAGAGGATTTCTCTGACCCAGCATGGCCTCTATAGGTCCTGGTAGGAGCGAACTCACCCAGTTTATGACCAACCATTTCTTCTGTGATATAAACCGGGACATGCTTGCGGCCATCATATACTGCTATGGTATGACCTACCATATCAGGGAAAATGGCAGAAGCTCTGGACCAGGTTTTGATTACCTTCTTCTCATTTTTCTCATTCATCGCTTCGATTTTATTCATCAGCGCATCTTGAACAAAAAAGCCTTTTTTAATTGATCTACTCATTAGTCGCAAGCCTCCATTCGATTACTTGTTCCTTCTTCTGACAATGTATTTATCAGAAGGTTTCTTGCGATCCCTGGTCTTCTTACCGAGTGTAGGAACACCCCAGGGTGTTACAGGACCTGGCTTACCGATAGGAGATTTGCCTTCACCACCGCCGTGAGGATGGTCATTAGGATTCATGACAACACCTCTGACAGTAGGGCGAATACCCATATGACGTTTACGTCCGGCCTTACCTATACTGATATTTTCATGCTCACTGTTGCCGACATTGCCGATAGTGGCTTTGCAGTTAACAGCAACCATGCGGACCTCACCAGATGGGAGACGAACCTGAGCATATTTCTCTTCCTTGGCCATCAGCTGTGCACCGGCACCTGCTGTACGGACCATCTGAGCACCTTTGCCAGGTTTGAGCTCGATATTGTGGATAATTGTACCAACAGGGATGTTCTCAATCTTGAGACAGTTGCCTGTTACGATATCCGACTCTGGACCAGCCTCAACGAAACTTCCGACCTTCAGTCCTTCTGGTGCAAGTATATATGCCTTCTCACCATCAAGATACTGAAGAAGTGCAAGATACGCTGTACGGTTGGGATCGTACTCGAGGGCGACGACTTTTGCCTTCATTCCCTCTTTTGTGCGCTTCCAATCGATGATACGGATCTTGCGCTTGTTGCCGCCGCCTTTGTGACGGACTGTGATACGGCCATAGCTGTTACGGCCGCCTGTTTTGCTTCTCTTGACCAGAAGATTTTTCTCGGGCTGCTTATCCGTAAGTTCAGAAAAATCAGCCACTGTCATCTGCCTTCTGGCGGGAGAAGTAGGATTATAGCTTTTTACTGCCATGTTGGTTCACTCCTTCTCTAGGGCGCCCGGCGTCACTGGCCGAACCCGAATTCTTCGATCGATGCTTTATACTTACGTGATGCCTGGCTTACTTTGCCGCCCTTTGTCAGGAAGCTTTCTGCCTTCGGATCCATATCAATAGTAACGATAGCCTTTTTCCATGATGCTGTCTTACCCTGATGGACACCCATGCGCTTGTTTTTGCCGTCATAATTCATAGTGTTGACCTTAAGAACTTTTACATCAAACAGCTTTTCACAGGCTTGTCTGACCTCAGTCTTGGTCGCGTTCACATCAACTGCGAAGGTATACTTACCCTCTGCCGCATCATATGTGCTCTTCTCTGTGATTATCGGCTTGATGATGATGTCATGTGCGGTTTTCATTAGACATACACCTCCTGAACCTTGCGGACAGCCTCTTCTGTAATAACGAACTTGTCATACTTGAGAATGTCATAAACATTGATCGTATTAACAAGAGCAGTCTTGATATTAGCAATGTTTCTTGTTGATTTTTCAACTATCTCGTCACGAGCAGCTGTTACCAAAAGTGCTGATTTATCAGCTCCTAGTTTCTCCAGTAACTTTACCATTGTCTTGGTCTTGATCTCTGAGAGCTCAAGCTTGTCGACTACGATCATGCTGCTGGCTGCAACCTTGCCGGAAAGAGCCGACTTCATTGCGAGTCTGCGAACTTTCTTAGGCAGAGTGTAGCTGTAATCACGTGGTTTTGGGCCAAAGATTATGCCGCCGCCTACATACTGTGCTGAACGAGTTGAACCGTGACGAGCACGACCTGTACCCTTCTGCCTGTATGGACGTTTGCCGCCGCCGCGCACTTCGCTTCTGGTCTTGGTAGAGTGTGTACCCTGGCGACGATTGGCCAGCTGGTTCAGAACGACGCGATGCAGAACGTCCTGATTAGGCTCGATACCGAAGATGTCATCAGAAAGCTCGATGCTGCCGGTAACAGCGCCTTCCATGTTGTAAACATCTAATTTTGCCATTTCCTAGTTCCTCCTTTACGCCGTCTTATTTGGACTTGACGGAGCTCTTGATCTCTACGAGTCCGCCTTTTGGTCCAGGTACAGCGCCTCTGATGACGAGGATATTACGCTCACCGTCCACCTGAACAACACTGAGATTCTGTACTGTTACATTTACTGCGCCCATGTGTCCTGGCATTTTCTTGCCCTTGAAAACACGAGCCGGGTTTGTATTAGCACCCATAGAACCAACACGGCGATGATACATAGAACCGTGGGTCTTAGGTCCTGTACGATGTCCGTAACGTTTCTGGACGCCGGCATAACCTTTACCCTTAGATACACCACTGACATCAACCTGATCGCCTGTCTCGAACATATCAGCTACGCTGATCGTCTGACCTGCTTCAAATTCAGCCTCTGTCTTGAACTCACGCAGAATACGGCGTGGTTCAGCACCTGCCTTGGCGAATTCACCCTTTTTCGGCTTATTGACGTTTTTGACATCGCCATAGCCTACTTTTACTGACTTGTAGCCATCTGTTTCAACGTTCTTGTTCTGAACAACAACAACGGGACCGCAGTCGATTACTGTGACCGGGATAGCTATGCCATTCTCATCGAACAGCTGAGTCATACCTGCTTTTTTACCAAGCATGAATTTCTCCATTTTCCTTTACCTCCATGGTTATTGGTTCACATTCGTGTGAACATGACCTTTTGCAGCTTCGCAGCTGCTCAAAAGCTATTAAAGCTTTATCTCGATGTTAACACCGGCTGGCATTTCAAGCTTCATCAATGCCTCTACCGTTTTGGAATTAGGAGCAAGAATGTCGATCAGGCGCTTATGCGTACGAATCTCGAACTGCTCACGTGCATCCTTGTACTTGTGTGGGGCCCTCAGAATTGTGATGATTTCCTTCTCAGTAGGAAGAGGGATCGGGCCTGATACACTTGCACCGGTACGCTTAGCTGTACCTACGATGCGCTCTGCGCTCTCATCGAGAATGTTGTGATCAAATGCCTTGAGTCTAATTCTGATTTTCTGATTAACTGCCATTAGTTAAACCTCCTTGATTGCTGCTTGACAAATCTCAACGTTGCCGGGCGTTCCTTTTTCCTTCAACATAAAACCCAGCCGTCTGTTCTCACTTGGAGACCTGCGCACTGGGCACATGCCGTAAAAGGCACACGCTGCGTACATAAAGATCTGCCGCCCAATTTCTTGAATCGGACTACTCCACCAAAGTTACCCGTCTGCGACCGCAGCGGCTGCTGACGGCAATCTCCGGTTTCATCGCCATGGTGGCTTCATGGACATAATATTCCCTGAGGCCACGCAGAAGCATTATACAACAGGATCTATTGGATGACAAGTACAAATTTCCGTAACCTTAATCGCACGTTTAGTGCATAACGACGTCAATCAGAGACTTGGAAGAAGTGATATCTCATAGCCTCTTTCCCTGATGCCATCAATGAGCTCAGGCAGTATCTCTACATTAGTTTTTGAGACAGCATGTATCAATATAACTGAGCCATCATGCAGCTCCCCAAGTATCTGATCAAGAGCTGCCGAAGGAACTGGCTGATTGTCTACATACCAGTCGACATAAGCGAAGCTCCAGAACACAGGGATGAAGCCATTATTATTGAGTACAGCCAGCATCTGCGGCGAATACTCACCCATCGGCGGCCTGATGAGTCTGGAGAGTTTGGCGCCTGTCAACTTCTCATAACTCTTTTCCAGATCATACAATTCCTGCATCATCGCGTCTGCGCCCTCAGATTGAAGCAGTTTCGGTAATGATGGATGATTGACGCTATGATTAGCTATCTGGTGACCCTCTTCAAGCATGCGCTTAACTAATTCGGGATGATCACCGATAAAATCACCTGTAATGAAGAAGGTTATGCCAACTTGCTTATCTTGAGCAGTGTTGAGAATTCTGGTTGTATTATCAGAGTACTCATAGCCCTCGTCCATTGTCAGATAAACTGTAGGCTTATCTGTCTTAGGCATCTGCCATATAACGGCAAAAGGCGAGATCGACTCTTGTATCTGAGCTGCCAGACTGGCCGGAAGATTTTTGTGCCGTTCGGCAGGTCGGTTGAAAGACCATCCATATATCACAGATGGCACGGCTCCGATCTCTGCTTCGGAATACTGCTTAACTGCCGGCAAAAGTGATTTGTCGGCCATCGGATAATCTGGTACACCAGACGGCTGAGTTTCTGATGAGCTGATAGTCGTAGAAGTTTCGCTCACCTCAGTGGTTTCAGCAGGAGTGGTCGCAGCAGTTGTTTCCGATGTAGGCAGATCTGTTGATGTGTCAGTGGGCTCAGAACTGCCATTATCAGCCGAAGTCACATTGCTGTCAGTGATAGGTGCAAAAGTCTGAGAGGTCTGATCGTTTTTGCCTGGCGGTATAAGACGGCAGCTTAGAGGTATAGCAATAACCAGCAAAACTATCGCAGCAGCAACTATAGCAATCCTGCCCCGATAATTAGAACCATGATCACGCACCTCTTTTATAACAAGATCATCTCGCTCAACATAAGCAGACCGACGCTGCGGACGATCCGACAGAATACGGTCTGGTCTTACGGTTGTTTTGCGCTGCGTTTCCGGATGGCGCTGCGGGTGATTCTTCTTCATCGCTTTTCCTCATGCGCTCATGCAATAAGAAGTTGCACGTTTATG
Source organism: Clostridiaceae bacterium (assembly GCA_012727965.1). Taxonomy (GTDB): domain Bacteria; phylum Bacillota; class Clostridia; order Saccharofermentanales; family UBA5734; genus JAAYFZ01. The sequence goes on along the minus strand of JAAYFZ010000085.1, from coordinate 667 downwards.
ATCGGGACCTATTGTTTATACTCTATTTTTGTGTCAGCTGCTCAATCAATCCGTTCAGCTCAGTATTACTGAAATTATACTTGCGATCACAAAAATGACACTCCAGCTCTATTCCGGCAGGATCAGCTGCCAGGTGATTAAGATCATCAAGACCAAGTGTAAGGAGATTTCGCTCCATTCTCTCGCGGCTGCACGGACAGCTATATGAACACTTAGTTGTCTGATGATAATGTATGTCCGGGTCACCGAACAACAAATCCAAAATCTGATGTGGGTCGAAGCCCTCCTCCATCAGATAGCTGATTTCCGGGAAGCCGCCGATCCTCTGTTCCAGCCAGTCAATCAAATCATCCGAAGCATCAGGCATCAGCTGTATGATCATCCCGCCGGCATGCATAATGCCGTTCTTGTCCATACTGACGCCAAGGCTGACAGCCGAGGGTGTCTGTTCCGAAACAGCCAGATAATAGGTGATATCCTCCGCGATTTCGCCTGATATCAGTTCAACTTTGCCTGTATATGCCTCTTTGAGGCCCATATCCTTGATAATTGTCAAAGTTCCCTGCCCGACCGCTTCTCCAACATTCAGCTTGCCAGGCTTATGATATGTTGAAGGCACTGCTGGGTTATGGCAATATCCACGGACACCCGCCTGAGCATTGCCAAC
>JAAYFZ010000084.1 GCA_012727965.1 Clostridiaceae bacterium | reverse complement strand
GAGGTGCTTGGAGAAAACAAGGCGCCATTATTTTCCTTGTATATGATATTGACATTTATATCTTCTAAACCTGGTGTCTGATCGCTAAGATACAGATGATAATGCTCATACTTTTTCAGTGCATGGATGGTCTCTTCGATCCAGATTATAGTCGATTCGCTATCCATAATCCAAGGTTCAGTCAGGCAGAGCAGGCAACTGTCCACTTCAGCCCGACCAAAACGCTCAAGCTGATCCAGTATAGCCACAGGAATTATGTCATAGTAATCCTCGTCCCTCAATTTTCGAAAAAACAATTCTTGATGCTCAAGCATTACTTTTATCATCTGCTGTTTATTCGGATTGATCAGGTTGTCCTCTAGTGTTTTTGTCAGACAAGCTTTTGGAAGCAACAGGCTGTTTAATTGACTGCGCATATTGAAAACAGTACCGCTTTTCTGTCTCAGATCATAACCGCTCTCAATAAGCTGCATGCCATTTTGTCGGCTGAAAACTGAAAATAGGCGGCGGCATTGAGAGAGGTGTGCTTCGTACATGCTCTCAAAAGTACTGATTGCGTCTAAATCGCGATAAAAAAAGGTGGTTAATTTCTTGCTGTCACTTACATTCCAGGCGGCGATTGCGCTTTGTCCCCGTGCAATAAATAGTGTTCTTTTCACAGGGCTTTCAACATAACGCGGGAAATAGAATGAATCGATCTGACCAGCAAGATGCAGCGGCATCCAATAGGTAAGAGCGTTCATGATTTCCTCTCTTTGCCTGTCAACAACATGGATTATTGTGATCGAATGACCTGACTCAATGATTTGTTTTAGCAGTGATGCCCAAATCAATGTATATTGTCTGTCTCCAGTTAGCCATGTCATGTCATCTTCGCTATGAAGCAGAAGATCCTGTTTGCGATCTGATTTAACGACTTCGATCAGAAAATTGAGAACGGCCTGCCTTTTACCCTCGATGCCGTCGAATTTCTCGAATGAAGCTTGCACTCCGGGATTATGGCTGATTCTTGTTATGCCGGCTGCCTGATTGCTGATATCCGGCAGCTTAGGTAAACTGTCTGTATTCATCAAACCTGCAATATTAGCAATGATGTTTTGTGTATGAGCAGGTGATTGGGGTTCATGAAGTGCAGCATCAAGATTGAAGGGCTCATCTGAGACAAGCCAATCAGCGAGGGCATGAATTCTGCGGCCTTCGTCCTGAATCATATCATCTGGCAGCTGATGCTTGAGAATATAGTCGAGGAATTCCTGCTGATAGTGGTATGCGTTAAGGCCAAGAAAGAAACTGGCTATTGCCGGTACATGCGGAGAACTTGGTGACATCGCTCTTTCACCAGATTTCCAGCGGCTTACCAAAGATGCGTCAACATTTATTCCTCTGGCCAGTTTACTGTTGCTTATCTTGAAGAGCTGCATTAAGCCCTTGAGTTTTTGATTAAAATACATATTGTATACCTCCCATATAGACGATCATCATTATGCCATCTAGCAGGGATTAGGTCAATGACAAATGATGCCATATCATGTCTGGTTGTGTCTTATGACAACCAATATGACATTTTTACATTGATCGTCTGATATGATAAAATCATCTCACTGTATTTTGAAAGGATAGAGCGGATGACAGGACTTACAATACTGTTGCTGGCACTTAGTCTGGCAATGGACGCGATGGCAGTTTCGGTAACACTTGGAATATGCAAGGGATCAGTCAAACTGTCAGACGCACTTAAGGCTGGCGTTTATTTTGGAGCTTTTCAGGCAATTATGCCGGCTCTCGGATATCTGGCCGGATCGAGACTCTCAGGGATCATTGAGCCTATAGATCACTGGATCGCTTTTGCTTTATTGGCTTTTATTGGCGCAAAAATGATCTACGAGGCTGCATGGGAGAAAACAGTTGATGATGCCGAAGCTTGTCCTGTCGGCGACCCAATGAGCCATAAACGCATGCTTGTGCTTGCTATTGCTACATCAATAGATGCTCTGGCTGCTGGAATAAGCCTGGCGCTTGACAGACTTCCTCTAATGGAATCTGTCCTGACGATAGGTCTGGTGACTTTTGTGATTTCCTTCGCTGCTGTTCTGCTTGGCAGAAGGCTCGGGGTAATTTTTCAGAAAAGAGCATCGATTTTTGGTGGTGCTGTTCTGATATTGATCGGAATCAAAATACTTATGGAGCATACGATCTGAGGTTAATCAGCCTGATCGACGCTATGCTCATGATCGGCTGACTTGTTTGGCCGAAACCGAAGGAGAAAAAAAGTGATAATTGACAGCAGCTCTGAGATGATCAGTCATGCGCTTGATCTGCGTTTTGGAGCAATCGTACCAAGCTGGCCAGACATTGTGATCATTATTATTCTTATTGCGCTCAGTGCATTTTTCAGTGCGGCTGAGTTGGCAATCATTTCGCTAAACGATAACAAACTCAGCAGACAGGCTGAAGAAGGTGATTCAAAAGCCCGGCTTCTGTGCCGTATTACAAATGAACCTGGCAGTTTTCTGGCAACTATCAGGGTTGCTGTGACTCTGACCTCAGTAATTGCAGCGATTTTCGCCGCATATAAATTCTCTGATAGCCTGATGGAGCTGCTGCGTCTTGAGGGCAACCTCGGCAGAGTGCCGGTCATGCTTCTGATGGCGATCGTACTGACTTTTTTTCTGTTGGTTTTCGGAGAGCTCTTACCCAAGAGGATCGCGCAGGCATATCCCGAGAAATTCGCCAGATCGATAGCAGGTATAATCAGATTTTTCTGCATCGTTCTGCGCCCTTTCGTTTTTATATTAACAGCATCTACTAATCTGTTTTTGCGTCTCATGGGTATTGATCCCAGCCAGACAGATAAGACCGTCACTGAGGAAGAAATACGAATGATGGTCGATGTTGGCAGAGAATCAGGTAATATACATGATGAAGAGAGTGTGCTTATCGAGAATATTTTTGATTTCAACGACAAGGCAGTATCTGAAATCATGACACACAGAACAAGTATTGTTTCTCTTGATGTAGATTCTGATTATGCTGAAGTTCTTGATGTAGCGATCAAGGAGAAATACACAAGAATACCTGTTTTTGAAGAAAATATAGATAATATTATAGGTATTCTTCATATCAAAGATCTCCTATATCATGCTGCAGAGGGACTTAATCAGCCATTTTCTTTACGCAATATGATTAGAGAGCCTTATATAGTTCCGGAGTCCAAAACTATCGATGTGCTTTTCCGCGATATGCAGCGGGATCATGCCCAGCTTGCTGTCGTAATTGATGAGTACGGAGGAACAGCCGGTATAGTAACGATAGAGGACCTGATGGAGGAAATCTTCGGTAGTATTCAGGATGAGTACGACGATGAGGAACAGGATATCGTACGCAAGGACGAGAATACTTTTGTTATCTCAGGGTTGACCCCGCTAGATGAAGTTTCAGAAGCGGTAGGTCTTGATTTCCCTGATGATGATTATGATACTATTGCAGGACTTGTACTTAGTCTGCTTGGCCGTATACCCGAAGAGAATGAGTATCCGGAAGTAGTTTATAATCATCTGCGCCTTAAGGTGCTTGGCATGGATGAGAAACGTGTCTCTATGGTTGAAATTACTGTTATGCCAAAAGAATCAGAGGAGGATATGGAAGATATTGATGATGAATAACAGAAAATATGATGCGGTCTTGTTTGATATGGACGGGACTATACTGGATACAGTTCCCTTGATAGTTGAGAGCTTCCAACACACCTTCATGAAGCATTTAGGACATTATGAGGATGAACAAAAAATAATCGCAGGAATAGGCCTCCCGCTTGAGACTGTATTCGCCGATTATTCCCAGACCGACCGCGATGCTATGATGAAAACATATGTTGAACATAATGTAGAACTCCTGCCAACTCATATCGGCTTATTTATTGGAATGCCGGCATTGTTCGAAAAACTTAAGCAGGCAGGCATTAAGCTTGGCATTGTAACGTCAAAAAGATTGTCTTCGGCCATGGGCAGCATAGAACCTTTTGGGCTAGAGCATTATTTTGATTTAATACAGGCAAAAGAAGCAACCACAAAACATAAACCGGATCCGGAACCGCTGCTGCATGCGATGTCTGAACTTGATGTATCAGACCCTAAGCGTGTAGTTTATGTGGGTGATAGTTTATTCGATATGTTATGTGCGCGAAATGCCGGGTGTTATGCAGCCATGGTTGATTGGACACGTATGGATAAAAATCAAATAAAAGTATGGAAGCCTGATTTTTGGATCGATGACCTCGATGAATTTTACAACTGGGTGGTGAATCAATAATGGCTAGATACGGCTATATGAAGCTCGATGTCGAGGAATCAGATGTTAGCAGACAAGCTCTGTTGCTTGACCCTATGGGCGATTTCGATAGGATATTTGTCGAGCAGAGTAATAAGAACAGTAATAAACGTGATCAGCGCAAAAGAATGTTATCCATGTTAGAACCGGGAGACCTGGTATTTGCGGCGGCAGCAGACCGCTTCGCTGATAATTCTCGAGATTTCCTGATTTCTGCAGACAAAATTATCAGCAGTGGAGCTGAATTGGTTCTACTTCAAGAAAACCTCGATACCAGAAGCCCGTCGGGCAGACAGGCAATGCGCCTGCTCACGGCTTTTGCCGAAATAGACTACAAGTGGCAGTCTGATCGCAAGAAACAAGGAATTAAGCAAGCACGAAGCCAGGGTCGTCGAATTGGAAGACCTCCTGTGGCGGTTCCGCCTGATTTCCGAAGAATTTGTGAAGAATGGTCAGATGGCAAGATCAACGGGCAGGAAGCCGCTGCCAAGAGCGGACTTCGGAGCACAAGCTTCTACAAAAAAGCCGCTGAACTAGGTTTCAAAGCACCATCCAGACACCGACGAAATGAATAGTGTCATATTTTCGACATAATGTTTTCGTAATATGCTGATTGAACTGTACAATTTGCTTGTGTATAATGAGCGTTGATTGCAAAAACCTGTCCAGACTGCACTATCAGTTTGGTTGGATTATTTAAAACAAAGGACGGAACAGAGCATGAAAGAATCATCAGAAAGCCAGAAGTGGAAATCGGAAGAGCTTCGTGAACAGCGTAAGGCACGACTGGCTGAAATGAAGTCGAAGGATGGCGGTAAAAAACCAGTTAAGACCGGAAACCGCGTAGCTACTGTTATTACTATAGTCGTACTTGTACTGGCTCTTATCGGAGCGGGTGTCTGGGGCGCATTCAGGCTGGGCTTGCCGCATCAGCATCTTAATGCTCTCAGTGTTGGTTCTGAGAAATTGAACGTTGTTGAGTTTAATTATTATTACCATAATATCGCCAGTCAGTTTCAACTTGATCCTAATGATGAAGTAAGTGCTCAGACACTTAAGTCAGACAGCGGTATCGAGGGATTCGCTACTGTCGAGGATTATCTAAAAGATGTTGCTGCTCAGCAGGCACAGATGAATGTAATGCTCGCTGACAAGGCTGCAACTGAGGGTATAGCTCTTGATGCAGAGGATCAACAGATAATTGACGATTTTTTCACACAGATCGAAATAAGCGCCAAGCAGTCAGAAATGAGCTCTAATGCTCTGCTGTCAGCACAGTATGGTGTTGGTGCGACCAGAGACAGCCTCAAGCCGGTACTCGAGCGTTACCTGCTTGCCCAGAAATACAGTGTAGATAAGCAGGGCTCTTTCACATTCAGCGACGAGGACATCGAGAAGTATTATCAGGAAAATAAGGATAATTTTGATCGTGTTACCTATCGCATATTCACAATAGCAGCTAATTATGAATCAGACGCTGATGAGGAAACCAAGACGGCTGCTATGCAGACCGCGAAGGAAAACGCCAGCGAAATGCTTGCCGAGGTCGAAGATGAGGCTAGCTTCCAGACTGCTTGTCTGGAATATGCAAAGGACGACGATGAGCGTGCCCGTTATGAAGAAAGCGACAGAAGCAAAATGTTTCTGCGTTTGATGAGCTCAGTATCTGGTGCTGAAGCCTCCGAGTGGCTATTTGACGGAACCAGAACTAATGGCGACAAGACTCTGATCGAAACTACAACAGGCTATCAGGTAATAATGTTCCTCGACCGCAGTGAATCAGATTTCCCATATGTTGACGTTAATCACATTCTGATCAAAGCCGACAGGGCAACAGCTGAGGATGCAGATATCGAAGCCGCGAAGACTAAGGCTGAGGATATTCTCAAGAAGTATCAGGACGGAGAACAGACTCTGGCTGCGTTTGAGGCTCTAGCGCAGGGAAATTCTGAGGATACAAGTGCAGCAACCGGCGGTCTGATCGCTGATATCTATCCAGGACAAACAGAGGCTGAGTTCGAACAGTGGGCTTTTGCCGAGGGACGTAAGACTGGTGATACCGGCATAGTCCAGACAAGTTATGGGTTCCATATAATGTACTACAATGGTGCCGAAGGTAAAACTGACAGGCAGCTTCGAATAGATGATGTTCTGCGGACCGAGGCTTATCAGGCTTTTGTAAATGAAGAAATCAAAAATTATGCTTATAGCGTTGAGTCGCTTGGCTATAGGTTAACTACCTGAGTAGGGCAGATCACAAATTTAGATTAATAAAACAAAAAAGGGCAGCTGCTGTTCAAGCGGCTGTCCTTTTGCCGATATTAGTAATTTTCTGTGACAGAGTGTACAAAATTTCTGGTCAATGGGCAGTAAAAAAAGTGCCCTTCTGCGTTGACACTTTCAATCTGTAGTGCTATTATTTTGTAACGCGTCATAAGTTGGAGGCATATCGTCTGCCCGCGGCTAATGACGCAAGAAATTAATGTGTTGTATCAATTATAACATCTGCTGGCGAGCCGTCAATCCTTTTGTTGCGGCTCACAATAACGGCTAAGCCGGAGTATGCGTGAGGTGATCGTTGATGGTGCGTCCCGTCAAATTGGGAAGAGCCGAGAGAATGTCTTATTCGCGAATCGATGAAGTCATCGATATCCCGAATCTGATCGAGATTCAGAAAAGTAGTTATCAGTGGTTTATTGATGAAGGTTTGATGGAGGTTTTGCGCGATGTTTCGCCAATAACTGATTATTCTGGTGATATCGAGCTTTCTTTTATCGAAAAAGAATTCGACATTGATAGTCCTACTTATTCACTGGAAGACTGTAAAGAGAGGGATGCCAATTATGCTGCTCCTCTTCGTGTTAAGGTCAGACTGCATAATAAGAAAGATGATATTCTAAAGGATCAACAGATCTATATTGGTGAGTTCCCGATCATGACTGAAAACGGTACCTTCATTATAAATGGAGCCGAAAGAGTCATTATCAGTCAGCTGGTCAGATCTCCTGGTGCCTATTTCGATATCATGAAAGACAAAAATGACAAGGAGCTGTACACCAGCCAGATCATCCCTAACCGTGGTGCCTGGCTTGAGTATGAAACAGATGGAAATGATCTGCTGTGGGTTCGAGTTGATCGCACACGAAAATTCCATTTGACCGTATTCCTGCGCTCACTTGGTTTCGGAACTAATGAACAGATAATTGAGGCCTTCGGTGAAGAGAACAGCCTGATGCAGACGATGCTTAAGGATGGTTGCCGTAACCGTGAAGAGGGTCTTCAGGAACTCTACAAGAAGCTGCGTCCAGGTGAACCAGTTTCCGTTGAGGGTGCTGAAACGCTTCTCAATAATATGTTTTTCGATCCTAAGAGATATGATCTGGCACGTGTTGGTATCTATAAAATCAACAAGAAGCTCAGCCTGGCTGCTCGTCTGACTGGCCATAAAGCGGCTGAAAATATCGTTGATGAAGATGGTGAACTGCTTGCTGCAGAGGGTGATATCATCACTGTAAACATAGCAAATGCTATACAACAGAGCGGCATAAACGATGTAACTGTTTATCCGATGCTTGTTGTTGGTGATACAATCTCTCAGCTTGAGAACAAATTGAAGATTATTGGCAATAATAGAGTTGATGCAGGTCCTTACCTGCTTCGTAATTTTAGTGTCGATGAAATCGGAGATCTCGATGTCAAAGCACTTGGTGTTAATGAAATGGTCAGGACAACTGTTCTGCGCCAGCTTATTCAAGAGGCAAAAGAGTCAGACACCCCGGTTGCAAGACTGAAGGAACTGCTGATGAATAATATCAGTGAGCTTATGCCAAAGCACCTGACTGTTGAAGATATAGTTGCATCTGTCAGCTATACGATCGGTCTTGAATATGGTATCGGCGAAAAAGATGATATCGATCATCTCGGAAACAGAAGAATCCGTTCAGTCGGTGAATTGCTTCAGAATCAGATCAGAGTCGGGTTCTCACGTATGGAACGTGTTGTACGTGAACGTATGGGAACTCTCGCTGATATGGCTACAGCAACTCCACAGCAGATCGTCAACACCAGACCGGTCAGTGCGGCTGTAAAAGAATTCTTCGGATCCAGCCAGCTGTCTCAGTTCATGGATCAGCCTAATCCGCTGGCCGAGCTAACACATAAACGCCGTCTATCGGCCCTGGGCCCAGGTGGTCTAAGTCGTGAACGTGCCAACTTCGAAGTCCGTGACGTTCATTCCTCACATTATGGCCGTATGTGTCCTATCGAGACACCAGAAGGTCCTAATATCGGTCTGATAAACTCGCTGGCAACATATGCCCGCGTTAATCGCTATGGCTTCATCGAAACCCCATACCGCGTCTATGACAAAGAAAAGGGTATCGTAACCAGAGAAGTCAGATACATGACCGCGGATGCAGAAGATTACTTCAACATCGCACAGGCAAACGAGCCCCTCGATGAGGATGGTCGTTTCATCGCCAAGAAGGTTATCTGTCGATATCTTGATAAATTTCTCGAGATGGAACCGGCAAAAGTTGACCTGATGGACGTTTCTCCCAAGCAGCTGGTTTCAGTAGCTACAGCTCTGATACCATTTCTGGGCAATGACGATGCCAACCGTGCTCTGATGGGTTCTAACATGCAAAGACAGGCAGTTCCGCTGATCAAGACGGAATCGCCGATCATCGGAACAGGTATGGAGCACAGAGCAGCAAAAGACTCAGGTGTTTGCGCTGTCGCCAGAAATGCCGGTGTTGTTGAGTTTGTTAGTGCAAATAAAATTATTATCAAGACTGGCAGCATGGGCCATGACACGTATAAACTTACCAAGTATCAGCGTTCCAATCAGGGGACATGTATCAATCAGCATCCGCTGGTACGTGTAGGCGATCAGGTCGAAGCTGGAGACATAATCGCTGACGGTCCTTCAATCGACAACGGTGAAATGGCTCTTGGACGTAATGTTCTGATCGGTTTCATGACATGGGAAGGCTACAATTACGAAGACGCCGTTCTGATAAATGAGCGTCTGGTAAGAGATGATGTCTACACCTCGATCCACATTGAGGAATATGAGTGTGAGGCCAGAGATACTAAGCTAGGACCTGAGGAAATAACCAGAGAGATCCCAAATGTTGGTGATGAAGCCCTTAAGGATCTTGATGAAAATGGCATCATACGTATTGGTGCTGAGGTCAGAGCAGGTGACATAATTGTCGGCAAAGTCACACCTAAGGGTGAAACTGAACTGACAGCTGAGGAGCGTCTCTACAGAGCCATCTTCGGTGAGAAAATCAGAGAAGTCAGAGATACATCAGTTCGTGTACCGCATGGTGAGTCCGGCATCATTGTTGATGTTAAGATATTCACCAGAGAAAATGATGATGATCTCAAACATGGAGTCAATAAACTTGTACGTGTATATATCGCCCAGAAGAGAAAAATCTCAGTTGGTGATAAGATGGCCGGCCGCCATGGTAATAAGGGTGTTATTTCCAGGATCCTTCCTGAAGAGGATATGCCTTTTATGCCGGATGGCACCCCGCTGGACATCGTTCTGAACCCTCTAGGTGTTCCTTCACGTATGAATATCGGACAGCTGCTGGAAGTCCATCTTGGACTTGCAGCCCGTATGCTTGGCTGGAAAGTTGCTACACCTGTTTTTGACGGCGCAACAGAGGAAGATGTCAGTGAAGCATTTGAGCTGGCTGGTATGGACGCAGACGGTAAGACAATACTGTTTGACGGACGTACAGGTGAACCTTTTGAGAGTCGCATTACAGTTGGCATCATGTACTATCTCAAGCTGCTGCATCTGGTTGATGACAAGATCCATGCGCGTTCGATTGGTCCTTACTCTCTCGTTACACAGCAGCCACTGGGCGGTAAAGCACAGTTCGGCGGACAGCGTTTCGGTGAGATGGAGGTCTGGGCACTTGAAGCTTACGGAGCAAGCTATACTCTGCAGGAAATCCTGACTGTTAAGTCAGATGACATTTCCGGCAGAACCAAGACTTATGAAGCAATCGTCAAAGGCGAGAGTGTTCCTGAGGCCGGAGTTCCTGAATCATTTAAGGTTCTGGTAAAAGAGCTACAGAGCCTGGCGCTGGATGTACAACTCTTCACTGAGGAGCATCAGATAGTCGATATCAAAGAATCAGTAGACGAAGAAACTGATATACCAGAAATCGATCGCGAGAAGCTGGATGAACTGAGGGGCACTACCTCATCAGCTGAACTGGCTGCAGCAGGGTATACAGAAGGAGTTCTGGATGAAGAGGGCGGTATCGCAACTGATGACATCAGTGACGATGATGACGCTTTCGCAGGCTTCGTGAACATTGCAGTTGATGATTCAGATGATCTTGACGACTGATAATTACAATTTGAACATTTCTTGCAAACTGCCTTGCAAGAGGCAGTTTGCCGGGGATTTCTCATATGCGGAAGGAGACGGCGCAGCATGTCTGAAATGAACAATTTTGAAGCCATTGGCATCAGCCTGGCATCACCGGAAAAGATTCTGGAATGGTCGCGTGGAGAGGTCAAGAAGCCTGAGACGATAAACTACCGTACGCTCAAGCCAGAACGAGACGGACTGTTCTGTGAAAAAATCTTTGGTCCTACCAAGGACTGGGAATGTCATTGTGGCAAATATAAGAAAATCAGATACAAAGGGATCGTCTGCGATCGCTGTGGAGTTGAGGTAACCAAGTCTAAGGTTCGTCGTGAACGTCTTGGTCATATCAAACTGGCAGCTCCAGTATCCCATATCTGGTATTTCCGTGGTATACCTAGCAGAATGGGACTTATCCTTGATATGTCACCTAGAAATCTGGAAAAGGTTCTCTATTTTGCTTCTTATGTGGTCATTGATCCCGGCATGTCCAGATTTTCATTACGCCAGGTCATTAATGAAAGAGAATACCGTGAAGCGATCGAAGAGTTCGGTAGAAATTCTTTCCGTGCAAAAATGGGCGCGGAAGCTGTAAAAGAGCTGCTTAGTGCAATTAATGTATCTGAGATGGCTGTTGAGCTAAGAGAAGAATACAAAACAGCCAGCGGTCAGAAGAAGATAAGGATCATCAAACGTCTCGAGGTTATTGAGGCCTTCAAAAAATCAGGTAATAAGCCTGAATGGATGGTTCTTGATGTACTTCCTGTTCTGCCTCCTGAGCTGCGTCCAATGGTCCAGCTTGATGGTGGTCGATTCGCGACTTCTGACTTAAATGATCTATATAGAAGAGTTATCAACAGAAATAATCGACTGAATAAGCTACTTCAGCTTGGTGCTCCTGATATCATCGTCCGTAACGAGAAGCGCATGCTGCAGGAAGCTGTAGATGCTCTGATCGATAATGGCCGTAGAGGTCGTCCGGTCACTGGTGCTGGTAATCGTGCACTCAAGTCGCTTTCGGATATGCTCAAGGGTAAGCAGGGACGCTTCCGTCAGAATCTGCTTGGCAAGCGTGTTGACTACTCAGGACGTTCAGTTATCGTTGTCGGTCCTGAGCTTAAGTTACATCAATGCGGTCTTCCTAAGGAAATGGCACTTGAGCTGTTCAAGCCTTTTGTCATGAAAAAGATAGTTCAGGCAGGTCATGCCCATAACATCAAGACTGCTCGCCGTCTGGTTGAGCGTGCTAATGATCTGGTATGGGATATGCTTGAAGATGTTATCAAGGATCATCCGGTTCTGCTTAATCGTGCTCCTACTCTGCATAGACTTGGTATTCAGGCTTTTGAGCCTGTTCTTGTTGAGGGTCGTGCTATTAAGCTGCATCCTCTGGTCTGTACTGCCTACAATGCTGACTTCGACGGTGATCAGATGGCTGTCCACGTACCGCTGTCAGCGGAAGCTCAGGCTGAAGCAAGGTTCCTGATGCTTTCTGCAAACAATCTGCTTAAGCCACAGGACGGCAAACCAGTAACTGTTCCTACACAGGATATGGTTATGGGTTGCTATTACCTCACCATAGATAAAGAAGGTGAAAAGGGCGAGGGCAAGATATTTACAAGCCTTGACGAAGCTATCATGGCCTATGATGAAGGCGAGATCAGCCTGCACACTCGCATTAAGATCCGTATTGTACGTGATCTTGGCGGAAGGCAGTATAAGGGTCTTGTTGCCAGTAACCTGGGACGTTTCATATTCAATGAGATTATTCCACAGGATCTTGGATTCGTTGATCGCAGCAATGAAGAGAATGCGCTGTTGCTCGAATGTGATTTCCTTGCAGGCAAAAAGGAGCTAGGCAGAATTATTGAACGTTGTATTGATACACATGGTATTACTTTTACCGCAATGATTCTTGATAAGATCAAAACGCTCGGTTATCACTATTCTACCAAGGGTGGTATTTCCATTGGCATCTTCGATATGATCGTTCCTGACGTCAAGAAAAAATTCATTGATGAAGCGGAGCAGAAGGTAGATTTCATAAACAGACAGCATCTGCGAGGTCTGCTAAACGATGACGGCCGCTACAACTCGGTTGTTGGTGTATGGCGTGAAACTACTGATAAAATCACTGAAGCACTGAAAAATAATCTTGGTAAATTCAATCCGGTATACATGATGTCACAGTCTGGCGCTCGTGGTAATATCAATCAGATCAAACAGCTGGCTGGTATGCGCGGAAACATGACTGATACGTCAGGTAAGACTATCGAAATTCCGATCAAGTCCAACCTGCGTGAAGGTATGAATGTTCTTGAGTTCTTTATCTCATCGCATGGTGCCCGTAAGGCTCTATCCGATACAGCGCTTAAGACAGCTGACTCAGGTTATCTGACCAGAAGACTTGTTGACGTTGCACAGGATGTTATCGTCAGAGAGCAGGATTGTGGAACAGAGGAGTTTATCGAGGTTGGACCGGTTTATGTAGGTTCAGCTAAGTCAAGAAGAGTTGTTGAATCACTTGAGGACAGGATCAGCGGCCGTTATGCTGCAAAAGATATTATGCATCCTGAAACAGGTGAGGTACTAGTTACCGCTCAGTCGATCATCAAGCCGCGTATGGCTTCTAAGATTGCTGATCTTGGTATCAAAAAAGTAGCTATTCGCTCAGTTCTGGCATGTCATGCACGTGTCGGCGTTTGCAGCAAATGCTATGGCATTAACCTGGCAACAGGCGAGCCAGTAGTCGGCGGTGAGGCTGTAGGTATTATGGCAGCTCAGTCGATCGGTGAGCCTGGTACACAGCTGACGATGCGTACCTTCCATACAGGTGGTATCGCATCCGGTGATGACATAACACAGGGTCTGCCGCGTGTTGAGGAGCTGTTTGAAGCTCGTAAGCCTAAGGGTCAGGCAATTATCTCTGAGATTTCAGGCGTAGTCAAAATCGAAGAGACAGGCAAACGTAAGCGTGAGGTTACTGTGACTGCAGCTGATGGCGAGGTTGTCACGATTGCTATACCGCTGAGTTCACCTCTGCTGGTTGCTGACGGTGATATAATCGAAGCCGGCGAACTTCTGACAGACGGTTCTGTTAACCCACATGATATCATGAGGGTCAAGGGTGTACGTGGTGTTCAGAAATACATCATCGGTGAAGTTCTTAAGGTTTATAAGAACAATGGTGTTGAAATCAATGATAAGCATATTGAAATCATAACCAGACAGATGATGCGTAAGATCAAGATCGATGATCCGGGCGATACAGACCTGATGACCGGTACACTGGTCGATATGTTCGACTTTGAGCGTGAGAATGATAATGCTGCCAAACAGGGACTTACTCCCGCTAGCGGCAAGAAAACTCTGCTGGGTATCACCAAGGCGTCACTTGCAACGGATTCATTCCTGTCAGCTGCTTCATTCCAGGAGACAACACGTGTTCTGACAGATGCAGCAGTCAAGGGTAAGATCGATCCGCTTCTGGGCTTGAAAGAAAATGTTATTATCGGTAAGTTGATCCCAGCCGGAACGGGTATGGCAAGTTATCGTAATATTACAGCAGTTCCTGTTGTAGAACAGAACTTCAACCTGCTAGACAAATAAGAAATGT
>JAAYFZ010000083.1 GCA_012727965.1 Clostridiaceae bacterium | reverse complement strand
TCGTACCACCTCTGTTGATTTCTTCAAGTAGTGCCATCACTGATTCTCTATTGGTCGGATCAAGATTACCTGTCGGCTCATCTGCTAAAATCAGCATAGGATTGTTGACCATAGCTCTGGCAACTGCTACACGCTGCTGCTCACCGCCGGAAAGCTCTCCAGGCTTGGCGTTAGCCTTGTCCTTCAGTCCGACTATACTTAGTACAATAGGAACACGCCGCTGTATAGAACGGCGTGATGCACCAATTATCTCCATGGCAAAAGCCACGTTCTCATATACTGTTTTTGTATCAATCAGGCGGAAGTCCTGAAATATCATGCCTATATTTCGACGCAGATACGGGACCAGACTGCGTCTGATCCTGCTGATATCAAAATCATCGATGAGCACACTGCCCTCTGAAGGTTTTTCCTCGCAGGTCAGAAGCTTAATAAGAGTCGACTTACCGGCGCCGCTGCGACCGATTATGAAGACGAACTCTCCATCCATTATTTTGAAACTGACATCATTCAAAGCATGCGTTCCTGTATGATAAATCTTGGAAACACGTCTGAATTCAATCAATTTTATCCTCCCTCTTGGAAGGAACGCTCAGGGGCTGGATCAATTATGCCACCATTTGCCGCCAGCTGCCTTAAGAGAGCCCTTCTCTTGTTTTTCTAAGTACTTACGAACCATAGATGCCAACTTGAACAAGACAGCATCATCGAAGCTGCGCAGATCAAGTGACGTGATTTTCTGAACCTTATCGAGCCTGTAAACCAGGGTATTGCGGTGGACAAACAACTGTCTGCTGGTTTCACTGCCATTCAAATTGTTCTCGAAGAACTTCTGAATAGTAAGAAGCGTCTCACTGTCGAGAGCTTCGTATGCTCCCTTGGGAAAAACTTCATCAAGGAACATATGACAGAGTGTCGGCGGCAGCTGATAAATCAGTCGACCAAGACCAAGCTTGTCATATCTCATAATATAATTCTCATTATCAAAAATGCTGCCCACTGTAAGAGCCAGTGAAGCCTCACGATATGATTTGGCTGTTTCCTTGAGAGTATCAGCAGGCATACCAATACCGATATGGACCTTAGCCATTGATTCTGCATTGAGATTGTCAAGAATCTGACTGGCTATAGAATTTATCTGATCAGGATCTTCTCTGGGATAATCCATCAGAACTACAATTGTTTCTTCGTCCATCGCCAGCACATAAGCTGAACGGTCATCAGGGAACATATTATAGAGTATTTCTATACAGTCGATTTCTTCGGCCTGCTCGATTCTGATCAAAAACGCTACACGCGGCACTGAATAAGGAATCTTGAATTCACGGGCTTTCAAAGGAATATCTCCAGGCAGCTCGTTTTCAAGCAGAACATTTTTTAAGAAAGATTCACGTTCAGCATCACTATTTCTCTCCTTGAGAGCAGCACCGATCCAGTTACAGATCAGCTCCAGATAATTTCGTGAGACATTATCTGTACCATCAACGAAACAAATATAGCTTGTTCTCTCAGTGACGGGCAGTTTCATATACGTTCTGCCATATGTAATAGCTATATGTTCCTCAGAAAGAAGCACCGCTCTTGCTGAAGAATCCTCACTTCCCTCCAGACTCTCATCTGTACAGGCTACGATTATACCGTCAACATCAAGCACACCAGCTGTTCTATCAAGAAATCTTGATACTTCCCGGATACACTTCTTAAGTTCTTCCATCATATGCACACCTTTCCACCCTCTGCGGGATACCATATCTTATCCTATATTATAGTTTTGAACACAATGTTTCAATCTTCTGACAAATTGCGAACATTAACTGCTACATTATAACACTTTCCGGCCATCTGCTGCATAGTCCGCACTGGAGTGTTCCATATATTTCTTGATATCTCGTTTTCTAACCACAAGATTATTTTTATCACAAATATACAACAGAGCCATCTCGATCTTTAAAACTCGAGATGGCTCCGTAAAAGCACACTTAGTTAACGGACATAAGAGCTTAGCTCAGTATAACGAGCTCAGTTTCTTTGTCAAAAAGATGTACACGATTGCCATCAACAGCAACGTTAACTGTATCGCCAACCTTGGAAATACTGACTGTAGGATCAACACGGGCTGTCATGCTGAGAGCGCCGCCGACTGTGACATAGAGATATGTCTCAGCACCGAGCATTTCAACAACGTCAACACTGGCTGGGAAAGTAGTACCAGGATGCTCTGCAACAAACTGCTGATCATCTGTGATAGCTTCAGGACGAATGCCGACAACAACTTCTTTGCCGTCATATGCCTTAACTTCCTCAATCGAGTATTTCTCAGGCATTGCTAATTTAGCGCCATGGAATGAGAGTGTCACAGTATTGTTCTCAACTGCGAGCTTCGCGTTTACGAAGTTCATAGGAGGCATGCCGATGAATCCGGCAACAAATGTATTGACTGGATGCAGATAGAGATTGGTAGGATTGTCGATCTGCTGGATGAAACCATCCTTCATAACAACAATTCTGGTACCCATCGTCATAGCTTCTGTCTGGTCATGTGTAACATAGATGATTGTGGTCTGCAGACGATGATGAAGCTTTGTAATCTCAACACGCATCTGAACACGCAGTTTAGCGTCAAGGTTTGAAAGAGGCTCATCCATCAGGAAGACCTTAGGATCACGGACGATAGCACGTCCAAGAGCAACACGCTGTCTCTGACCACCTGATAGAGCTTTTGGTTTTCTGTCAAGCAGATGTTCGATCTCGAGGATCTTGGCTGCTTCGTTAACACGACGCTTGATCTCATCCTTCGCAAATTTACGAAGCTTCAGACCGAAGGCCATATTGTCGAAAACAGTCATATGAGGATACAGAGCATAGTTCTGGAAAACCATAGCGATGTCTCTGTCCTTAGGCTGAACATCATTAACCAGCTTGTCACCGATATAGATTTCGCCTTCTGTGATCTCTTCGAGACCAGCAATCATACGAAGAGTAGTAGATTTACCGCAGCCGGAAGGTCCGACCAGAATGATGAATTCCTTATCAGCGATATCAATATTGAAATCACTAACAGCGACTACGTTACCCTCATAACGCTTATAAACATTTTTCAAAAGAACATTTGCCATTTTATTTACCTCCAATTAGCTATCAGGTGCCAATATTTCATTAATATGACCTGCACATTGAATATAACATCAGCTTATAACTCCTGCCACTCGCAAAATTCAACAAATGTTTTCAGGTCTATTTGGCAATTGAGTAGCAGGGGATTGACATTAAATACAACTTTTGTCGGTATCATTTATTTAATATGTCTATAAAAGTGGTATTTGATGAAAATATTCGCATTATCAAGTTCAAAAACAGCTCGATTACGAGCATGAAAATGACCTTTTTTATGTATTTAGAAGCATTTTTTACATTATGACATACAGATGGACTTCTGAACGCTGTATAATGTGTAAATAGCACAAAGCATTGTAAAGTAACTGTATTGAAGCCATTTTTAGTTGCAAAATCATGTTTTATGCATTATAGTGTATATTTATTAGATTTTATGATATATTATGCAAAGGAGCATAAGGGATATGAAGAAGACACGCATTGGAATCGTAGGCGCCACAGGTTATGTAGGCATGGAGCTGCTCAGGTTGCTTATACTGCATAGACAGTTCGAAATCACTACTCTGGTTTCACAGAGCTTCGTAGGTCAGCGCTTCTCAGATATTTATCCTGCCTTCCGCGGGCTTATTGATCAAACCTTAAGCGAGCTCTCTATCGAGCAACTGGCAAATGAATGTGATCTGGTCGTCACAGCACTTCCTCATGGCGTATCCTCTAAGGTAGTTCCACAACTGCTTGATGCTGGTCTAAAAGTACTTGATCACAGCGGTGATTTCAGATATCGCAAGCTGGAAGTTTATGAAAGTGCATACAACCTCAGTCATCCTGAACCAGAGCTCCTGACAGAAGCAATATACGGTCTGCCCGAAATATATCGCGATCAATTAGCAGCTGCCAGACTGGCGGCTAATCCAGGTTGTTATCCAACTTGCTCCATACTCGGTCTGCTGCCTCTGCTTAAAAACAACCTGATCGATACAAATAGTATCATAATAGATGCCTATTCCGGCATTAGTGGTGCTGGCCGCAAAGCTGACCTGGCCTTCTCGTTCTGCGAGGCGCAGGACAATATTAGACCATATGGAGTAATTGGACACCGACACACAAGTGAAATTGAACAGGAAGCCGGGCTGCTTGCCGGACTAGAAGAAGCACCTGCCATCAGCTTCACACCACATCTCGCACCAATTAAACGTGGTATGCTGGCTACGATTTATGCCAAAATAAAACCTGAGGCAGCCCAGACAGATCTGACGGAGATTTACGATCAAGCGTACGCAAGTGAGACTTTCGTCCGCTTGATGCCGCAGGGACAGATGCCGGAAACAAAGAATGTCTCTTATACCAATTTCGCAGACATTTCATGGGCATATGACAAGCGTACAGGCCTGGTAAAAGTCATGTCAGCCATCGATAATCTTGGCAAGGGAGCTTCCGGACAAGCCCTACAGACTATAAATATAATGTGCGGTCTACCCGAAGACACAGGACTGTTGGCTGCAGGTGGTACGATCTGATAAACTCTTCAGGCAGATAAATAGGCCTGACAAAAACGTTAGAACAATACAGATAGAAGCAAATGCGGGGTATATATATGTTAGATATGAATGCAGTAATTGCCAAAGCCGGAATATTAATTGAGGCTCTTCCTTATATACAGAGTCTTGCCGGCAAAACCGTTGTAATCAAATATGGCGGCAATGCTATGATAAATGACACGCTCAAGGACCATGTCATGCAGGATATAACACTTCTGAAATATATCGGCATAAATCCTGTGATCGTTCATGGCGGCGGGCCAGATATCAGCTCAATGCTGGAGAGGCTGTCTATCCCTTCAGAATTCAAAAAAGGTCTCAGAGTAACCGATGCCGAAACCATGTCAGTTGCCCAAATGGTATTAGTTGGCAAAACCAATAAGGAAATCGTCTCCGGCCTGAACCGTCATGGCGCCAAGGCAATCGGCATTTGCGGCATTGACGGCAGACTGATCGAATGCGAGAAGATAACCGTTGATGAAGATGGTCAGCCACTTGATATCGGCTTCGTCGGACAAATTATCAAAATCAACACCAAGGTCCTGAGAATGCTGGCAAATGATGAGTATATTCCTGTAGTCGCACCTGTAGGCATCGGTCCCTCAGGCGAGAGTTATAATATCAACGCAGATACGGTCGCAAGCGAAATCGCTGCAGCACTTCAGGCAGAGAAGCTGATGATGCTTACTGATGTCGAAGGCGTCAAGGTCAAAAACGAAAACGGCGACGAGAGTGTCGTATCCGTCCTCAGCGAACAGGATATCAAAGATCTGATTTCTGCAGGACAGATCAGCGGCGGTATGATTCCAAAGGTCAACGGTTGTCTGGACACAGTTAAGCGAGGCGTCGGGCGTGCACATATCATCGATGGTCGTATACCTCATTGTCTGCTGCTGGAAATATTCACCAACAAAGGTATCGGCACAATGATCACAGAAGAGCGAAGGCCTTATTATGAAGGTGAAAAAATCTAATACTAATACATGTGATCAATACAGCTGAGCTAAGGAGAATTATGATTATGGATACTCATGACGCAAAACTAAAACATATTATGGATCTGGATTCACAATACTATCTCAACACTTTTGGCAAACGGGTTCCCTTTTGCCCGGATCATGGTGATGGGGTCTGGCTGTATGGTACCGACGGCCGCCGTTATATGGATATGATCGGCGGTATCGCGGTAAATGTTGTCGGACATGCCAGAACTGAGCTGACACAGGCGATCTGCCGTCAGGCAGGAAATGTTATCCATTGCTCCAACTACTATTACAATGAACCTCAAGCCGAGCTGGCAGCACGTCTGGCAACAAGCTTCGGCGGCGGTCGTGTTTTTATCTGTAATAGCGGTGCTGAGGCCAATGAAGGTGCCATCAAGCTGGCACGCGGTTATTTCTACAAGAAGAATAGTCCGCGCACAAAAATCGTCACAGCGCTGCAGTCATTCCATGGACGTACCCTGGCAACAGCAACAGCTACTGGCCAGCCACGTTACAGCGAACCTTTTGCACCGCTGCCCGAGGGCTTCGTCTATGTTCCATTCAACGACTGTGAATCTCTGAAATCAGCAGTCACAGACGATACTTGCGCAGTAATGCTGGAGCTAATTCAAGGCGAAAGCGGTGTCAGACCGGCAAGTCAGGAATTCGCTTCACTGGCAGCTGAGCTCTGTAAGCAGACCGGTGCGCGGCTTATCATCGATGAGATTCAAACCGGCATGGGCCGGACCGGCAGCTTCTATGCTTATGAGGGCTATGGAATTAAACCCGACATAGTTACACTGGCAAAAGGCCTGGCTGGCGGCGTGCCGATCGGAGCTTTGATCGCTAATGAAGATACCTCCACAGGATTTGCACCAGGCGACCATGGCAGTACTTTTGGCGGTAATCCCCTGGCTTGTGCGGCAGCACTCGCGGTTTTGTCAATCTATGATCAGGAGAGTCTGGTCAGACGTGCAGCTCAGCTAGGGCGCGACCTCATAAACAGACTACGCGAAGCTGCTGATGATAATAGTAAGATCAAAGAGGTCCGCGGCAAGGGTCTGATGATAGGAATCGAGCTTTCTGTCCCAAGAGCACAAGAGCTTAAACATAAAATGTTCGAACGAGGCTTCCTGGTTGGAGCCATCGGTACAAGCACCATCCGTATTCTTCCTCCATTAACGATCACTGAGGAAGAACTTGATATATATATCGATCAATTTATTAAGAGCGTTCAGGAGGATATATAAATGAAGCATTTTATTGATATCAACGATCTTACTTATGAAGAAATCCTAGATCTGCTCGATCTGGCAGATAAGTTAAAAAAACAAAACAAGACCGGAATCAAGCATAAAGTTCTTTCAGGCAAGACTCTCGGTATGATATTTGCCAAATCTTCTACCAGAACACGTATTTCCTTCGAAGTTGGCATGTATCAGCTGGGCGGGCATGCATTATTCTTGAGCAATCAGGATATTCAACTGGGGCGCGGTGAAACTGTCGCAGATACAGCCAGAGTCATGTCACGTTATCTGGATGGTATCATGATCAGAACTTTCGACCATCAGGATGTTCTCGATCTGGCAGATCACGGCAGCATACCGATCATAAACGGCCTGACCGACCTGATGCATCCATGTCAGGCACTGACTGATCTGATGACGATCAGAGAGCACAAAGGCACACTCAAAGGATTAAAAATGGCTTATCTCGGTGACGGCAATAATATGGCTAATTCGCTGCTTCAGGCTGCTTCACTCTGCGGCATGGATATCGCTATAGCAACACCTGCTGATTATGGCTGTGAAACAACTTGTATTGAACAAGCCAGAAGCAATGCGGTTGCTCAAGGGAGCAAAGTCATAATAACAACTGATGCGAGGGAAGCAGTCAGCGGTGCCGACGTCATCTACACAGACACCTGGGTCAGTATGGGCCAGGAGGACGAGAAAGCTAAGAGAATCAAGATTTTTACAGATTATCAAGTCAACAGCGAACTGATGTCTCTTGCTGACAGCAAGGCAATTTTTATGCATTGTCTGCCTGCCTATCGTGGTCTTGAAGTAACTGAGCAAGTACTCGAAGGACCACAGTCTGTTATTTTTGATGAAGCCGAAAACAGACTGCATGCTCAAAAAGCAGTAATGGTCAGATTATTGTCTCCAGACAGTCAGATCTAAAATAATTTATTTGAATGCGAGATCCCTACATTGATTAATACTGATCTCTTGATAAGACAAGCAAATACTAAAGACGCTGCTGCAGTCATGGCTCTGATAAGAAGAGCCATGACTGTTTACGCTCGCAACTCCGGTATCAGCAGTCAGCTGGAATCACTCGAAGAGCGCCTGGAAGATATAGAAGACAGTATCCGCAACCATTATGTGATGGTCGCAGAAAATAGAGATGGCCTTGTTGGAACAGTCCGGCTGATCTGGCCGGCGAAATCAGAACTGCGGGATGCAGATATGAATCTAGACCCCGAAAAAACAGCCTGGTTCAGCCGTTTCGCCGTTATGCCGGAACTGCAGGCAGCAGGCACAGGCAGACTGCTTTATCAGGCGGCAGAAGCCTATTTGGAAGATAATGGCGTCAGAAATATTTTGCTATATACAGCGCTTAACAATCAACGTCTAGTCACCTTCTACCAAGGTCGTGGTTTCGCACTGCTCTCAAGTGAGAACAAGCGTGGTTACGAAAGAGGCTTGTTCATCAAGCAGCTGGAGCCTTAAGAAGGCATAAAAAAACCGGCCTGATGTCTCTGGAACAACTGCAGGCCGGTCTCTCATTTCACTTGAATTTAAAATCAATTGATCTCAAAATCATTGAAATACTCATCGAAATCATCGAAGAATTCCTCAGAATCGCTGTACTCGCGGTCAAAGGGGAAATTTCCGTTATTCCCGTTGAAAGGAAAGTCTGAATCAAAATGCGTGTTTCTTCTGAAAGATCCCATTGAAACGAAGAAAATGAGCGAAATAATAATCAGAATTAATTGAATAGCAGATAAAACTATACCAACAATATTTATCACTTTTGCTGCTTTTAGACGCTCGGCGGCAACTTCAATTTTGTCCTCATTAGCAGCGACCAGAGCAAGAACGAGGGCTACCAACCCCAGAATAAAACCAACTCCAAAAGCACAACAAAGCATATTGATAACCGCAAGTACGACCATCGGCGCGACCGAAGGTCGAGCTGCATTGTTATAGCTATTTGGCTGGGCGTAATTATTTGGCTGCTCATAATAGCCTGTACTGTCACGATATGACTGCTGAGGTGCTGACGCACCATTATAATTGTATGTCTTATGGCTGGCATTTTGTGCAGGATCGAAATCATCACGCAAATATGGATCAGGCATATGTGATACCCTCCTCTTCAGGCTTCTAGCTCAGTTTAGTTTAGCAGAGCAGCGCCAACGGCGCAATCATGAAGCTGTCAAAAAAGTGCTGTCAGACAATTAGTTTGTCAATGGAGTTTTAAGGTGCCAGCCAGCTGAACGGCCAAACCCTGATATTTCTTAATACCAGGAATAGCACAGCAGTTATCAGAACAGCTGCGATCAGCCAGCGCCAGTCACGAATAGGCGGCAGAATCTGTCGGCGCAGCAATCGCTTGAGCCAATATGCGAGCATCGTATAAACGACAAGCCAGATCCAGATCATCATAAAAATGTTGAAGCTAAGAGCATCGATGATCCTTCCATGCAGCAAAGCATGAAATGCTCTGGTGGTGCCACAGCCGGTACAATAGATACCGGTCATCTGATAGAAGGCACAAGGAATCAGGCCCTCCGTTCCCGGATCGCGGAAATAAAGCAAAATCGCTGCAACCAGAAAACCCAAAGGCAATCCCCAGACAACAAGCAGCCTGGGAAAAGGATCGTTTTCAAATGGATCGGGCTTGCGGCTCATTTATGCAGGAGCGGGCTAAGCCGCTTATAGAGCAGTGCTACTATAGCCGAAATTACAACGCCCTTAAATATGTTGAAAGGAACAAAAACAAATGTTATCAGACTTTCAATATCCGTGACCAGCTTATTTCCTGCCAAATTACTCATCTCAACAAGCGCATCCATAGGCCATCCCTGAACATTTACATAGAAGGGAACAATGAAATAGTAATTTAAGAAACTGGCAACAACTGTCATAACTACAGTTCCCAGACCCATAGCAATAAATGCACCCTTGCGGTTCTTATGTCTGCGATAATATAGCCCCGCTGTCAGAACAAAAGCTGATCCGACCAGGAAGTTGGCAAGCTCTCCGACTCCGCTGGTGCCAGTCATCGGCAGATGTGCGAGATTCTTAATTAACTCTACTAGAACCGCTGTCCATGGGCCTAATGAAAAAGCCGCAAGCAGCACCGCAATCTCACTAAAATCAAACTTCAGGAATGCCGGCATCAGAGGGATAACCATTTCCAAGAACATCAGCAGGATTGCCACCGAAGCCAGAATACCGGTTTTCGCAACCCATTTTGCTATATTGCGGCTTCCGGTTACAGAGTTACTTGATGAATTAAGTTTTGAATTTATCATTTTCTACCTTCTTTCTGTAGTCCGGGGCAGACCTGACTCTCTGAAATCAAAATACCCCCATGTTAATAACACGGGGGCATCAGCAGACCTGTATTGGTTTACTGTTTCCTCTCATCCAGACTATACTGTCGGCCAAGGAATTTCACCTTGTCAGCCTCTTAACGAGGTTCGCGGGCTTACTCTTGCGAGCTTACCGCCGGTAGGGATTCACACCCTGCCCCGGAAACAACTATAAAATTATCATGGCCATTATATAACGAAGTTTCTATATTAGCAAGAGCTTGCTATATCAGATCAGGTAGTTTCTGACATTCTCCAGATGACCATCCTTGATATAGGCGCGGGGCACTCTCTTGCCAATAATACAAGTAACCTCATAGTTGATCGTGCCCAGCCAATTTGCCAGCTCATCTACTGGCAGTACATATTCTTGCTCGTTATAATTTTGTCTGCCGAACAAGACTACTTCTTCACCGGTTTCAACAGTTTGACCGCCTGAAATATCAGTAATGTCAGCCATACAGGTGTCCATACAAATATTGCCGATGATCGGAGCTCTCTGCCCTCTAAGAAGCAGGCTGGCTTTGCCGCCGAGATTTCTCGAATAACCATCTGCGTAGCCAATAGGTACCGTTATGATATGGCTGGGACGTTCAGCGATAAAATGCCTGCCATAGCTGATACTAGTACCGACCGGAACCTGTTTGTGATGAACTATATTTGCCTTGAGAGTCATAGCTGGTCTTAGCTCTTGCCAGGCATCGGGGCAGCCTGGCGGCACCATGCCATAAAGTATCAGCCCTGGTCTGATCATATCCAAATGCATCTGCGGGAATCGCATGGTCGCGGCACTATTGCAAGCATGCTTGAGCGGAATCGGCAGACCGATCCTGTCCATTTCCCTGCTTATACCCATAAACTTCTCGAATTGTTGTTCTGTATACGATATATCGTCTTCGTCGGCTGTGGCGAAATGGGTGAAGAGTCCTTCAACCACTAGTCCAGGCAGGCGTCTGATCCAGGCAACATCTTTGATCGCGTCATACCCGGACATGAAACCTACGCGCCCCATGCCTGTATCAACTTTTATATGGACCCGGGCATCAATACCCGTTCTGACTGCGGTGTCACTGAGTGCCTGAGCAAGATCACGGCTGAAAACAGTCTGTGTAATTCTGTTTTGCAGGAGTTCCTCGGCACGACGCGGGTCTGTATAGCCGAGGACAAG
>JAAYFZ010000082.1 GCA_012727965.1 Clostridiaceae bacterium | reverse complement strand
TCTCCCATTTCTTATCTGGCAGAATAACAGAAATTGTATGACTATTATTTAGATATTGACTGTGAAAATTATAGTGCATCAATGACATGATCATACCTCACATAGCTTATGCTTATCTCTGATATCTAATATGAAAATGTTATACATTTATTATTATGTGCTTGAGCTTGCCGCGGCTGCGCTTGAGGCTGCTACAGCGGCACATACAGCAGCCTGCTGTGCTACGATCAAGGATACTGTGCTGCTGATGGCAGTAGTCTGCATGGCAATATTCTCGTTGAAGCGCAGATCATTCTCTGCTTGTATATTCTGTGCGATCAGATAGCTCGATACCAGCATACCGGCATGCATCAAACGCTGCTTGCGGCCCAATCCCAACAGACCATATCCTCGCTGTCTGGACAAAAACGAGTCTACAGCAATAATATCATTGACGATATTATCCTGTGGCAGCATAGCAAGAACACCAAGGTTTGCGAGCTCATAGCTGCCGCCATATCTGCAGCCGCGACTGCTGAGCTCATGATACAAATGCATTGTACGCTGACACTTATCCTGTGGATCACCATCACAGAGTGCAAGAACGTGGCTCAAG
The DNA here is from genome assembly GCA_012727965.1 of Clostridiaceae bacterium. GTDB lineage: Bacteria > Bacillota > Clostridia > Saccharofermentanales > UBA5734 > JAAYFZ01. The sequence goes on along the minus strand of JAAYFZ010000082.1, from coordinate 3,274 downwards.
GACTGAACAGCGTTCTTGGAGAAAAAATTATTCTTAAGCAGCTGATAGCAGCTCTCGGTTTCATTTACGATCTGCTCATCACTAAGAGAGGAGAGAGCCAGCATCGCTGCGAAAACACTATCCTCCGATGAGGTCAGGAAGAAGTGATTTCGTCGCATCAGATCATAAATACGCCTCGTACGCTGCGCAATATGAAGATAACGATCTGGTTCAACCATATCAGCCATGATTACTGCTGCTATAGGCAGAAAGGTTGATGAGAAAAAATGACTCTTGAGCATATCATATGCTTGAAGTGCCTTCTGCATTTTCTGCTCCGGGTCAGGTGAAGCGGACAGCATTGATACCATAGCCAGCTTAGCAGTGCCGCGGAAGTTGGAGAAAATACCTGTATAATTTTTGAGCATTCTGTCGCAGAAGCGTAAACGTTCGACATCGACCAGCTGCTTCTTGTCAGTGAAGATGGCTGCACATACCGGATAAATATAACTGCTGTTCCAGCTGAACTCTCTCTTAATGCGGTCGCGGGTTTCGATGAATAATTCACACATGTTTGTTAGGCTGGCATTCATTTTGATCCTCCGATGCTGACGCTAGTTGATAATAGAAAAGTTATTAGTGCTATTATACTATATTGATATCCCTCAGCTAATTTTAAATACATTGTTTATCTCCAAATAATGCAAGAAAATTGCTTTAGGTGGTGAAAATATAGTAAAACATGTTTGGAAGGAAGATTTCTTCCACAGCATCACAGAAGATCTTGAAGCAGAATAAACTCGGAGGCACCTATATGTCAGATTGGAATCCAAACCGTTCACTTTCTACAGGACTATAAAAAACTGCTTGAAGCCTCTTACGAGACCTCAAGCAGTAATGGCAAAATTCTCTTTCCTTTTACCAGGATATTTTTTACAGCTTACAATTGACCATTAACTTCAATCAAGCTTACATCTCAGTGAATGCGAACCGCTGAGAAGTCTGCTCTCGCTGCCGTCTGGCAATGTCAGCAGACATTCGCATGAAACCGGGACTTCCACTTCTATCAGGAACTCGCCGTTATCAAGTCGCCAGTCGGAAACGATTCGACCATATGGACAATTCACTTCTCCACGTGCGGAAGTTATGCCGCCGCCGATCAGCGGCTTGACCCGGAAGCTGCGATAGCCGCCACTGATAGCTTCAATTCCGGCGATGCGCCGATAGAGCCAATCGCCAACCGCGCCGTTAGCATAATGATTGAAGGATACCATGCCGCCGCTGGACTCTTCCTCTGACTTGCCCCCGGACAGATCACCGACATTTACGGTTCCATCCGGTCTTAGTGCGTCCCAACGCTCCCAGACTGTCGTGCCGCCGGCCCGAACCTCATAGAGCCAGGAGGGACAAGTTTCCTGCAGCAGCAGATCGAAGGCTACATCCGGATGACCATTATCAGACAAAGCGAAAAGCAGATAAGGTGTACCGGTGAAGCCTGTGGTCAGGTGATTACCGGCTTCTCGAACAAGTCTTACAAGGTTATCTGCCATTGTTTTAGTCTCGGTATTGTTAGCTGCAGTCATGGCAAAATGAAGAGGCAAAACATAGGCAGTCTGAAATTCCTTTTTTAGAGTTCCTGATCCATCCGTGAAGACCTCGCGATAGGCTCGGATTATTTTATCCCGCAGTTTTCGATAATAGGCCGCATCCTCTGTTTCACCTAGTATTTCAGCAATCTGTGCTGTGATATTACAGGAATTAGCGAAATAGGCAGTTGCTACCCATTTGCCCTTGGCCATCCACTGGCGTACAGTTTCATCTGGTGCGCACCAATCACCGAACTGGAAAGGGAATCGCCAAATATGACGGCTGTTCGGCGTAAGTGAAAAGAGACCGGACCATCGCTTGACTGATTTAAGGAAGCGCTTGATCGTTGGATATTGCTTCTGCAGAAGAGATTTACTACCGCGTGCCAGATATTCAGCCCAGGGGACAAGAACACAGCTGTCTCCCCAACAGGCTGTGGTCATTGCTGGCCATGAATCACCTGCGCGAGGGATAACCATCGGCAGACCGCCTCCTCGACTCTGCTCGCTGCGCATGTCCAGCAGCCATTTATCAAAAAATCTGCTCATATCAAAATTGAAACAGGCAGTGCTTGCGAACACCGCGATATCACCGGTCCAGCCTTGTCGTTCATCGCGCTGAGGGCAGTCAGTTGGGATGTCGACAAAATTAGATTTGCCGCCCCAGCGAATATTACTCTGTAGCTGATTAATGAGCGCGTTCGAGCATTCGAAGCTGCCTGTCTCCTCAATATCAGAATGGAGGACCAGAGCTGACAGCTCAAGGTCCTCGGCATCTATGCCTGTGACACCGACATATCTAAAGCCCATATAGGTCAATCGCGGCGAATAAGTTTGTTCCCCATCAACACACGTATAAGAAGCAATAGCTTTTGCGGTTCGCAGGGATTTGACGAAGAGCTCTCCCTCAACCAGAACCTCCGCATGACGGAAGACGATCTTCTGTCCGCTCTTGCCATTTATCCTTGCGTAGATAACCCCGGCAAAATTCTGGCCGAAATCATAAACTAACTCTCCACTATCAGACCGAGCACAGCTTATTGGCTGTAGTTTTTCCTGAACGCGAACTGGGCTGCCATACTGGGCGATCAGGGCCGGCTTACCACGAGGCTTGGTAATGCTGCATTTCTTCCAGCTTGCAGCTGCTAAATCTATACTGGCATCGTATTCTTCACCGTCATACCATTCAGCCTGACGAAAATTGCCTTCCTCTGTGACCTCCCAGGATTCGTCTGTCGAGATGATTTCTGTGCTGCCATCAATATATTCAATATGCAGCTCTAGCAAAAGCGCCTGCTTATCAGCGCTTATCTTATTCTTGCGGATATAGTTGAACGAACCAGCCGCCCAGCCGCCTGCCACTATAGCTATTAAAGTATTGTCCTGATTAAGCTGTTTTGAAACATCGTAGGTCTGATATTGTATCTGATGCTCATAGGATGTAAGGCCAGGCGCGAAATAATCATTACCTACCTTGCGCTCGTTCAGCATAAGCTCATAAACTCCGAGTGCAGTCGAATTTATCCATGCTCTCTTGATCGGCTTGGTTACCACAAATCGATGACGGAAGGTCATCGGTAGAGGCGAGACTTTTTTCGCGAAATCATATGTGCCATCAGTTATCCAGCTCGCTGTCCAGGGGGTATCAAGTCTGCCAGTTTGGAAACGCACTGCCGCCTTGGCGGTTTCGCCGCTCGTACCAGTAGCTT
>JAAYFZ010000081.1 GCA_012727965.1 Clostridiaceae bacterium | reverse complement strand
TCTCATCATGAAAAGTGGAACGGAAATGGCTATCCACGTGGGCTGGAAGGAGAAAATATCCCGCTGTCAGCTCGTATTGTCGCAATAGCTGATGTTTTCGATGCCCTGACCAGCAAACGTCCATACAAGGAAGCTTTCTCATTTTTCGAAGCTATCCGTATAATGCAGGACGGGCGCGGAAGCCATTTTGACCCTCAAATACTTGATGTTTTTACATCAGACCTGGTGCGGCTTGAGGAAACCTATCATGTGATCCGCAGCAAATCTGAAACACTATCCTTCGGTTCTTAATCATAAACACTTGATATTTTCTGGCTGTCAACATAGAATTGTAACGATTGATACTTAGTGACAGCATGAATTTTACTGCCGTTTGCTTCAGATTAGCAAACGCCCGATCAGGTGATCATAATGAAAAAGATCCTGAAAAAGACAATTAATTTTTTACTGCACAGAGTACTGCTGGTGAGCCTTCTCATCATATTTCAGATAGCGATACTCATTGTTGTTGTTCAGTACTTTAATACCTATTTTATTGGATTTTACTGGTTTTCACTTTTCATAAGTATGGTTGCCAGTTTTTTCATCATGAACAGTAAAAGTAATCCCGCCTACAAATTGGCATGGATAGTACCTATTCTGATTTTCCCTGTTTTTGGCGGACTGTTCTATATCGTGTTCGGCAACAATAAACTCAGCAAAAGAGACAAAAAGAAAATGAAGGTACTCGAGCAACAGATGATCGAGACTCTCAATGAGAAACAGAGAGTTGTTGATGCCCTCGCCTTGGTGCATCCTTCTGCCGCCAATCAAGCACGTTATATCGCACGGTATGCGCATAGCCCACTCTATCAGTACAGCAAAACTGAATACCTTGCGCAAGGAGAAATCCAGTTTCAAAAAATGATTGAAGCTCTTGAAACAGCTGAGAGATTTATTTTTCTGGAATATTTCATAATAGCTGAAGGGCGTATGTGGCATACAGTACTTGATATACTGATACGTAAGGTAGAGCAGGGTGTCGACGTCCGCCTGATCTATGATGGATTCGGCTGTCTCATGACGCTGCCCTATAATTACGAAGTTTATCTGCGATCACTCGGTATTCAATGCGAAATATTTAATCCGATTAAACCAGTACTCTCCAAACGGCTGAATACCAGAGATCATCGCAAAATATGTGTAATCGACGGAATAATTGGCTTCACAGGCGGTGCCAATCTCGCTGACGAATACATCAATGAGCTCGATAGGTTCGGACATTGGAAGGATACAGGTATCATGATCGAGGGTGACGCTGTCTGGAGTCTCACGGTTATGTTTTTGACAATGTGGGATTATATCGTAGGAATCGAAGAAGAACTGTCTGTTTATAAAGCTCTTCCCCAGCCAAACGATGGTTATATAGTAGACGGATTCGTCCAGCCTTTTGCCGATAATCCACTTGATGACGAACCGGTTGGAGAAACAGTTTATCTCAATCTCATTTCCAAGGCACGTCATTATATCTACATAAACACGCCCTATCTGATTATTGACAATGAAATGACTGTTGCTCTGACCTCGGCTGCTAAATCAGGTGTTGATGTTAGAATTGTAACACCTCATATACCTGATAAATGGTATGTTCACGCGGTTACCAGAGCAAACTACGAAATACTGCTCGAGAGCGGTGTGCGTGTATATGAATACCTTCCCGGTTTCATCCATGCGAAAAGCTTCGTTGCTGATGACATTTATGGTGTCATAGGCACCATAAATCTGGATTATCGCAGCCTGTTTCTGCATTTTGAATGTGCAACCTGGCTCTATCGCACTAACAGTATTATGCAGATGAAAGATGATTATTTACAGACACTTGTGAAATGCCAGGAGATTACGCTTGAAGATTGTCTGGCAGTACCATTTTATAAAAGAATGGCAAGATCCATCCTGAAGCTATTCGCTCCTCTGATGTAGATTATTAACCTTCGTCTGAAATCAGATTCTTAATGACCTCGCCGGCTATTATTAAACCTGCTACCGGCGGAACAAAGGATATACTGGCAGGATAGTCATACTCCGGAAATTTGCGAGGCTCCTCCTTCGAATATAGGACTTTCAGAGAAGTTATATTTCTCTTGCGCAGTTCGCGCCTCATGACTCTGCACAAAGGGCAGATGCTCGTTTCATAAATATCAGCGATTTCAAATCTTGTAGGGTCGAGCTTATTACCTGTACCCATACAGCTAATAATCGGCACATTGAGTAAACTCGCCTGTACAGACAGTTCGAGTTTGGCTGTGACATTATCGACAGCATCTATGATGTAGCTTAATCCCGGTCTTAAAATACCTGAATCATTGCCGGGCAAATACATCTCCTGGAATATTTCAACATTTGCAGAGGGATTGATCGACAATATCCGCTCACGTTCAACATCTACTTTTGCTCTGCCAATGGTATCATGAGTAGCAATCAGCTGACGATTAAGATTAGTTATATTTATATCGTCATGATCGATTAGAATCAAATGACCTATGCCAGATCTGGCTAATGCTTCAACAACATATGAGCCAACCCCGCCAAGCCCGAAAACAGCTATGCTTGATTCTCGCAACTTCTTAAGTCCTTCAGTACCAATTAGCAATTCAGTTCTGCTGAATTCATGATCCATTTATGTTTGCTCCAAAATCTTTATCAAAGGCAATGTGAAATGTTATATCCTGTGACCACCAAATCGGATGCAGCACTAAAATGCAATAAGTTAATATATCATCCAGAAGCAGCCATTATATTAGTCTGTTATAGCTAAGTACTCAATTGATATGATTACACCATCTTTGGCTATTATCTGCAGCTTGCTTTTTGCCTGTTCATAAACATATACCCCTGGCTTGTCAGAACTATATTCTGAACCATGCAGAGCTTCAATCTCGGATTCATCTGCTCCTATATATAACCCTTCAGGAGTAGTTACGCTATCATCACGAAGAATAATCGCTGATATAAAATCTGTACCATCAGTCGGGTAAGTCATAAGATCAAACCCTGGGTAAGAGTAGGTTTTGTCTATTCCTTCGAACGCACAGCTCTCAGCTTCGAAATACGATGTCTCCTTACCGAGTTGTTCCAGAACCTCTGGTGCAGGCTCATGCAGAATAATCTTAGTCTCCTTAGCTTCGAAAAAGAGATTACTATTGGTTGGAGTGTTTGTAGATTCAGTTGTTTCTACACTTTTTGTGGTTTCATCAGGAGTAGCTTCTGCTGAACAGCCTGACAAGACTAAACTGAATACAAGAATAGAGAATATGAGAACATAGGTTAATTTAATTGATTTTTGCT
>JAAYFZ010000080.1 GCA_012727965.1 Clostridiaceae bacterium | reverse complement strand
GAGTCGAATAATGATGATTTGGCTAGAAATGCGCAAATGTATAAGCTGCATGCAGACTGGATAAAAAGCTTATTGGTATAATGTTATCGTATTAGCAGGATTATTAGTATTTTCGGGAGAGTGTGATAATGAGTGGTAATCATCAGTTTTTGTCAGGTAGGAAGAATGTTCGCAGACCGTCCGAGGCAGGTGCTCTGGCAGTTAGAGAAATCAATGGGCAGATGACGTTGACAGATAGTAGTGGTCAGCCTGTTCAGCTTAGAGGCATGAGTACGCATGGGCTTCAGTGGTATGGTGAGATCGTTAATGAGAATGCTTTTGCCGCGTTGGCGCGAGATTGGGAGAGCAATGTCATTCGTTTGGCTATGTATATAGGCGAGGACGGCTATGCTACTAATCCGGCCGTCAAGGATCTGGTATACAGCGGGATCGAGCTGGCTTTTGCCAATGATATGTATGTGATCGTCGATTGGCATGTGCTGACACCGGGTGATCCAAATTCATATGTTTATGATGGAGCGTTTGCATTCTTCGATGACCTGTCTGCTTATTATGCTGATCATCCTCAATATCATCAGATCATCTGGGAGCTCTGCAATGAGCCTAATCAGAATGAGGCTGGCGGTGACTGGAACGCAAATGACGCTTCCGGCTGGCGTGATATCAAAAAATATGCCGAGCCGATCATTACAGTGCTGAGAGAGCGTGGCGACAATATTATTATTGTCGGGACGCCGAGCTGGAGTCAGCGGGCTGATCTGGCAGCTGATGATCCGATCGACGCCACTAACATTATGTACGCGATTCATTTCTATTCCGGTACGCATATGCCATGTGATCACAGTGGTGATCGCGGCAATGTTATGTCAAATACCCGTTATGCGCTCGAAAATGGTGCGGCCGTGTTCCTGTCTGAGTGGGGTACAAGTGAGGCTAGTGGCGATAATGGACCATTCCTTGATGAGGCCGATGTTTGGCTGAAATTTCTCAATGAGCATAATATCAGCTGGTGCAATTGGTCGCTGACGACTAGAGATGAGACTTCTGGCAGCTTCGTGCCTTGCCCGGATGGTGCGGAATCGGCTGCAAGGCTTGATCCTGGTGAAAAACAGGCCTGGGATCTTGATGTTATCAGTGAATCCGGTCTCTATGCCAGAGCCAGAATTAAGGGTATAGAGTGACCTCAGAGAGGATGACAGAGATGATTATTGTTTATGAATCGAAAACAGGTTTTACCAAAAAATATGCTGATATGCTGGCTGCAAAAACAGGCTTCAAGGCCTATTCAGTCAAAAATTTTGCTAATGCGGGGCTGTATGATGAGATAACTTTTCTCGGCTGGATGAAGGCAGGTTCAATTCAGGGGTTAAGCAAGATTCGCAAGAGCCGTATTGTGGCAGTTTGTGGCTCAGGCACAGCCCGCACTGCCGAGCCTAGCCCGGAAGAAGTGGCCACGAGAAACAAAATTATGGGTTTACCGTTTTTCTATCTGCGCGGCGGCTGTTTTCCTCTAAGCGAGCTCAAGGGCATGGACAAATTATTGATGACCTTCTTCTTGAAAATGCTGAAGAAGCGTAAGGATAAGGATGAAGAGCTGGAGGAATCGATCTCAACAATTGAGTTTGGTTATGATGGGGTAAAAGAAGAAAATCTGGAACCTGTGCTGGCCTGGATCAGTGCCAGATGATGGTAAATAGAAAATGAAAAATATTGTTATAACCGGGAGTACACGTGGAATTGGTTTTCATATGGCTATTGAGTTTTTGCGGGCTGGATGCAGTGTCACATTGTCCGGCCGCGGCGAAAACTTGTCTGATTCCGTAAAAAGTACTCTTGCTACTTATATTGGCAAGTATATCTATGTATCATGCAATGTTCAGGATAAGGCAAGTTTGCAAAACCTCTGGGATGTGTCATCAGCAAAATGGGGTCAGGTAGATATTTGGATCAATAACGCTGGCCAGAATGTGCCGCATAAGTTTTCCTGGGAAACTGATGAAGAATATACTAGTAATGTTGTTGGTACCAATATCGTCGGGATGATCTATGGGTCGCAGGTTGCTGCTGCAGAAATGATCAAGCGAGGTCACGGTGCTATTTATAGTATGGAAGGGCTTGGTTCCAATAACATGATACAGGTCAAGACAATATTGTATGGCACCACTAAGCACGCTCTGACCTATTTTATGAAAGCACTTGCAAAAGAGCTTGAAGGCACAGGTGTTATAGCGGGTCGTTTATCTCCAGGTATGATGCTGACCGATTTTATAACAAAAGCTCCTGATGGCGAAGCTTCTGAAGTAATTTCTGACGAGAAGTTTAGAAAGATCTTCAATATTTTGGCTGATAGGCCAGAAACAGTTGCTGAGTTTTTCATTCCCAAAATGCTGCAGAATACCAAGAACAATGCCCAGATCATCTGGCTGACAAATATGAAAGCCGCATGGCGTTTCATGACCGCTGGCCGCCGTAAGGACAGACTGATTTGATTTAAGCTGAGTTAACACCGGCAGTGGTATGCAGATCGCATGAGCTGACTGTGAGGATATGGCTGGACATGGAGAAAAAATTAAACTATCAAATAAGAGAGCTCAAGCCGGATGAATATAGACTACTGGAAGACTTCATATATGAGGCGATCTTCCAGCCGGATGATAAGAAGATGCTGCCCAGGTCGATTATCAGTAAACCTGAGATAATGGTTTATATAGATAGATTTGGTGTGCTGCCTGATGACTACTGTCTATGCGCCGAAGTAGAAGGCAAGGTCATTGGGGCTGTATGGGTCAGAAATATATCCGGTTATGGCAGCATCGACAATGAAACGCCGGAGTTTTCAATATCACTTTTCAAAGAGTATCGCGGGCAGGGTATTGGCAGCGAACTCATGGATAGTATGATCGAGTACCTGCGACGATCAGGATATTCACAGGCGTCGCTTGCTGTTCAAAAAAAGAATTATGCTGCACGGATGTATCGGAAGCTTGGTTTCGAGATCGTTGGTGAAACAGATCAAGAGTACATTATGAAAATAATGCTGAAATAGCCTGCTTAAAGACCTGCAAAGAATTTTTGCGTGACTTGGGTCCCGTGTATCACTTATCATAGTGTCAGGATAGTTAGATGGTAGGTCCAACCCGGATATTGAAACGCTACAGCAGCTGGCAGAAGTGTTTGGTACAGATCTAGATAGTATGATCTATGGAGAGAGAAAACGCGTAAGTAATAAGTATATTATCCAAACTGCAGTGCTTCTTGCTATTTCATTAATACTAGTTGTTATGTTGTATATGTTTATTGACCGCGTGACCAGTAATTCATATTTGATGTCGTGTGAAAACATTATTGCGCTAATTGAGGTTGTTCAATCTGTTTGGCCATTATTACCAGTGGGTGTATTTGCCATAGGTGTTTTCGGGGCAAGGCTGATCATTCAGATCGCGGCTGGTAAACCACTTGACTTCAAGCATAAGAAGATCGTGCACTATTTTTCTCTTGGATTTGTAGTTGCATATATTATCATCATGCTGCCTTATATGATTGGATTTGCAGGTGCTGCTATAAATAGATTCCGTTGGCAGAACACAGATCCGGTTGATGGATATTATTCATATTCTGTTGATTTCGGAGATTTTCTGAACAAATTCTACTTCTACTATATAGCAGGTTGGTTTCCTAAATACAAATATCTCTTCTATGCGGCCTTCATGAGCTTGGGCTGCCTGTTCTCACTAACATCCACGATCAAGAAACAAGTAAATAAGGAAAAATCTTAAAAACTTCTTGCAACGTATCGTTATACGATATATAATTACATCATTAAATATCGTATAACGATATGAGGAGGAAAACAATGCCTCGCGAAGCACTAAAAACTCTGTCAGAGCCAATGTATTATGTTCTGCTGTCACTAACAGAAGAACGCTGCGGCATTGAGATCATGAGCAAAGTAAATGAGATATCAGGCGGACGTGTAAGTATCGGTCCCGGTACGCTCTATACGATGCTGTCAAAGTTCGAGAGTAATGATCTGATCAGATGTGTCAGCGTCGAACCGAAACGTAAAAACTACATAATTACAAATCTTGGTATAGCAATGCTAAGAGAAGAATATGCCAGAATAGCGTGTCTGGCCGCTGATGGCAGAGCGATCATGGAGGGGCTGAAATGAAGCAGAAAAATACTCTCAAGAAATTTATTTCTTTTCGATATACAGACTTAACAGCAGTTTGTGAGTATCTAGAAGAGATGGAAGCACAGGGCTGGCAGTTGGTATCTATGGGCATGTTAAGTGAGTTCCGTAAATGTGAGCCGCGTAAGGTCAGATATGCTGCCGAGCTTCTCGAATCTGCTTCTGCAATCAGTAATTCAATTTCTGATAAATCTCAGGACTACATCGACATGTGTGAGCAGGCTGGTTGGGAATTCATCTGTAATATCGGGAAAATGTTCATTTTCCGTACTGAGTCTGAAACAGCACCGGAGATAGTGACTGATAGCGCTGAGAAGCTTGCTGATATCAAGAAGGCTTTGCTGAAAACAAATTTTATTACATGGTTAATATTACCTGTAATCATGATTTTCAATTTTGTAATGCAGGTACGAGCTAACGGTTCGATCGCAGTCCTTGCCAGTCAGTATATAGCTCTGGCGACAATGCTGCTCTATTTGCTATTCTTTTTAACGGTGATTTTGCAAATAGCAGGTTTTATCCGATGGTATGTTAAGGCAAAAAGTGCTGTTGCTAGTGGCCTACAAATTCCCTATGTCGGACTTAAGCAGCTTAGGAGGCGCAAGCTTGAAACTTATATACCACTGGCAATAATTGGAATTATACTATTAGCAGCATCTATATCAGGAATTATCCAGGGTGACATCATTATGGGCGCGATGGCTCTTATTATTACAATTTTTCTGATTGCGATTATTGCACTTTCACACTTAATTCAGAAGCTGAGAGTTCCTGCCATAGGCGTTATTATCATTAGTGTTGTGATTAGTATCGCTATGATGAGTCTAATCACTTATGGTTTGGTTTTCACCATATTAGGAGTTGATCGAGAGCAAGACAAAATCAAGACCGATCCGATCTTCAATAAGGCGGGAACGCTCATGCTGAATGAAGATAGTATGCCCATTTCATTAAATGATCTGGATATTGTTGATGACAGGCAGGAAGAAGTAAATAATTATGTTTATGGCAGCAAAACAATTCTTGCGGCAAAATACTCGTATAATTCAGAACTTGCAGTAATGTCAGATAATCCGCAAGGGATCTATTACGATGTCTATTATAGTAATTATGAGTTTCTCAAAAAAATGTACATTGATTCCCTGATAAGAGAGGCACAAATTGTAGATGATTTGAAGCAAGAACAATTCGGAGCTAATGAAGCTCATAAACTTAGCAATGCAGATGGTTTGAGTGATTTGATGATCGTTTATGATGACTATATAGTTGTTTATCATTATTATCATGATGAATCTAAACCGCTGATAAATAGCGCAGCCAAAGCCTTCCAAAATGTGTTAGATCTTTCATAAAAGAGATCAGTTCCTATTATGCTTGCCATCACCTATAATACTAGGCATGAGTAAGCATAATAGTTATAAAACAAATGATAAGCAAGATAAGTCTGCCGACAGGCAGCAGATCAAGGTGCCGGTCTATTTGACCGCTGCCTTGTTTCTAATTATGGGAATATACGCAATTTCAATTACGATGATCGGCCCGATCATGCCGAGCGTGATCGAAGATTATCAGATCAGATTATCGCAGGGTGGTCTGATGACAACTGCTCAGAGCATAGGCGGCATGTTAGCGGTTTTGTTTGTTGGTATCATGGCCGGCAGATTCAAGAAAACTAAACTGATCATCATTTCGTTTCTGGTCTTCGGTGCCTCACTTCTGCTAGTCAGTCTCAGTGATATTTACGCTGTTCTACTGGTCGTTTTCTTCGTATTCGGTGCCGGCAGCCGTATGGCAGATACTCTGCTCAATGCTTATGTATCTGATCTCTATAATAAGAAACGAGGCTACTATCTGAATCTGCTGCATATGTATTTCGGCATCGGTGCTCTCATAGGCCCGATCTATGTGCG
>JAAYFZ010000079.1 GCA_012727965.1 Clostridiaceae bacterium | reverse complement strand
CAACAATCAAAGCTTAGCGACTTGTCAATCAGACTTGCTTAATGCTACAATCTAAAATAAGAGATATGAAAAAACAGATATAAATTTCAGTATTCCTTAGCTTTGATTTTTTAGAGCAATTGGACTGGTAATTTAATGTGATAAAACCTGGTAACAGTCAATCCTTGAAATGGGATGACCGCTACCAGGTTTTATATCTACTTATTATAATGCTGACACTACTTTAATACTTGTACTACTTTAACTCTTACGCTACTTTTACCTGTATGCCGTGCTGATTTGTTTATATACCATCCAGCGGGGTGCATACTTGCTGGGTTCTTCGCCATAATAAGGCAGCCTTTCCTCAGAAAGCTCCTCAATCTTATCTATCTTACCACTTATATAATCCTGAATTCGCTCTTTCGTACTATCTAGCCGCATAATAACGCCTCCGTAGCGAACATCACAGATTTCATAACCAAATGCTTTATTCCAACTATGCCACTGTCTTCTATGCGCATCCCGCAAGATATAAACCTTTTTAACAAGTTCGGGAATCTCAGTTTCAGAAATTTTATGAAGTTCAGCTTTGTTATTTTCATCATATGCAGTTTTTAACCGTATACCCAAATCACCTTTATTCTTCAGAACATCGCATAAGGCTTTTGGTGTCTCAAATATATGCCGATGAAGTTTCGACTTTTCAATAATCTTTGTAAAAGCCTCTGCAGTCTCTTCAAAATGCTCAGCAACCTGTAACCCCTGTATTTCAGCATCATAAAGCCCCATTAATGGATCCTGCCAAAGGAGACAACTTGCAGGATTTGGCGGCTCTAAAAACTGGTTTTCTTGACCTGGAAGCTTATAGAGCTTTGTAAGGGAGTAAAATTCCTCATAGGAGATTCCTGTGCAGAACTTCACACGTCTTTTCAATTTTTCCATATCTAATTCTTCTGCATAGCCATGTTCTGCAAATAGTTGGAACCCTAGCAGGGATGAAGAGAAGCTGCTTTCTGCAGCGTTAGCCCAAATGGTTGCCATTACTTCAGAAACCCCTTCCTTTTTACATGCAGCCATGGCAGCATTGGTGGTTGAAAATGTCTTATCATAGTCTGCACCATAGCTAGTCCAAATCCAGATACCACCTGCAAAGATAGGCAGTTTACCCATTGCCTTTTGCTTTCTTTTAAAATCAACGTAAAAGGACTCGTTCTCATGATAATAATCCCAGTAGATGAAATCTGTATTTTTCGGAATACCTTCTATGACAGAATCTTCTAAAACTCCGTCTGATTCATACCACATCCCGGTCTTAGAGGACAGTGCAAAATACATGTCACTCCAAATCATAGGTTTAAGGCCATTTTCTTCAGCGATTTCAGAAACCCGGTTTAAATGACGGTTCATAATCTCAAATCTATTTTGAAACCCGTGTATATCCAAATATCTGCCCAAACCTAAATTATTGGCTTCATCCATTCCAATATGAATGCGATTACTGCGAAAGGGCGCAGATGCTGTTTGGATTGCTTTTTCAATAAAAGCATAGGTTTCTTCATTATCCGCCAATAAAACATTGGGGGTGTCTCCATATTTTTTTGCATCCGGCCACTTTAAAAATTGTTCCATATGCCCAAGGGTCTGAATGCAGGGTATGATTTCTATTCCAAAAATAGCTGCGTAGTCATCACACTGACGAAGTTCCTCCTGGGTGTATCGCCCCCTCATATACCCGAAATAGGGTTCATCCTCAATAACGTAGGTATCCTCCGTGTATAACATCACCATATTAAGCCCCATCAATGCCATATGCTCTAATATCTCTTTAATTGCCTTAACCTTTAATACAAGACCACGAGATAAGTCTAACATAACTCCATTTGTTTTAAACTGAGGTGTTTCTCGAATTTCAAATTCTTCTTCACTTACTCTTTCTAACATCAGTCCAAGAGCACGATAAAAATGAATGATTTCCTCATATTGAATTGTAATATCATTGGCATTTTTCTTAATGATGAGATCGCCCTCGTGTTTTTGAACATGAATACTAAGGCCCACGTTACCGACTTCATAACCCAGCCTATCGGCAAGCATATCCACGCCCTTTTGAACATGGCCAATATCGCCGAAAAGTTTCAGCTTCATAAATTACATCCTCCTAT
>JAAYFZ010000078.1 GCA_012727965.1 Clostridiaceae bacterium | reverse complement strand
TTTGATCACGCGAATCATTCGTATCACGACGTGAGCGGGATCAAAGGCGCTCCTCATTCCCACTCAATCGTAGCTGGGGGCTTACTCGTTATATCATAAACAATACGGTTCACATTCCTGACTTCATTGACGATCCTGCGCGACACAATATCCAGCACATCGTAAGGAATACGCGCCCACTCAGCAGTCATGAAATCAGTCGTCGTAACACCGCGCAGCGCGATCGTATAATCGTATGTGCGCTCATCGCCCATAACACCGACCGATCGGATGCCGGTCAGAACAGCGAAGTACTGATGTATATCGCGGCCGAGGCCGTTCTTCTTAACTTCCTCGCGGAAGATGGCATCTGCTTCACGCAGAATGAACAGCTTCTCCTCTGTGATATCGCCAATAACACGAATAGCAAGACCAGGCCCGGGAAAAGGCTGGCGCCAAACGAGATCGCCAGGTATGCCGAGCTCGAGGCCGGCCTTACGTACTTCATCCTTGAACAGATCGCGCAGAGGCTCAATGATTCCTTTGAAATCGACATCGTCAGGCAGTCCGCCGACATTGTGATGACTCTTGATCACGGCCGCGTCACCGACACCGCTCTCGATAACATCAGGATAGATCGTACCCTGAACTAAATAATCAACTGTGCCGATCTTCTTAGCTTCTTCTTCGAAAACCCTGATGAATTCCTCACCGATGATCTTACGTTTCTGCTCGGATTCGGTCGCCCCGGCCAGTTTATCCAGGAAGCGCTTCTGCGCGTTTACACGGATCAGATTCATATCGAACTGCTGCTTGAATACGCGCTCTACATTATCGCCTTCATCCTTACGCAGCAGACCATGGTCGACAAAAATACAGGTCAGCTGCTTGCCAACGGCCTTGTGTATCATGACGGCAGCCACTGAAGAATCAACGCCGCCTGACAGAGCACAAAGAACCTTGCGATCGCCAATCTTCTCCCGGAGTTTCTTAATAGAATCCTCGACAAAAGTCGACATGACCCAGTCACCACTGACGTCGCAGATCTCATAGAGGAAATTGCGCAGCATTTTGCTGCCCTCGGGTGTATGCATAACTTCAGGATGGAACTGCACAGCATAATAGTTTTGCGCGGTGTTCTCCATGCCGGCAACCGGACAGGTATCCGTCCAGGCCGTTCTGCTGAAGCCCTCCGGCATCTCATGGATATGATCAGTATGGCTCATCCAGCAGGTCGTCTCGCTCGAGACATCGTGGAACAGCTTGCTCGCGGAATTTACGCAGACATCAGTCTTGCCGTATTCGCGTTTTTCAGGTCTCTGCACCTGTCCGCCGAGCATGACAGACATTAGTTGCGCACCATAACAAATACCAAGGATCGGCACGCCAAGCTCGAATACAGCCTGATCGCAACGCGGCGAATCAGCCGCGGAAACACTGCTTGGTCCGCCGGTAAAAATGATACCCTTATAGCCACCTTCTCTGATCCTGTCGATCGAGACAGTGTATGGCAGGACCTCACAGAATACATTGTGCTCGCGGACTCTTCTTGCGATCAGCTGATTATACTGACCACCGAAATCCAGCACTAAAATTGCTTCATGCTTCAAGCTTATTTCCTCCCGCTGACATCAGCGATAAATTATTTCTTCACGACGCGGTCCGTTTGAGACCATTTTTATCGGTACACCGAGTTCCTTCTCGATGAACAATACATATTTCTGGGTGGCCTCAGGCAGTTTGCGGAAATCAGTTATTCCGCGGACATCCTTCTTCCAGCCAGGCAGGGTTTCAAATACCGGTTTGGCACGATTAAGATCGACTGTAGCCGGGAAGCTCTTCGTGACCTGTCCGTCGATCTCGTAACCAACGCAAACGGGAATTTCATCGAGATAGCTCAAAACATCGATAGCGGTCAGCACGACCTGAGTTGCACCTTGCACCCGACAGCCGTATCTGGTCGCTACACAGTCAAACCAGCCCATACGTCTCGGTCTGCCTGTTGTCGCACCGAACTCACCGGCGTCACCACCGAGGCGGCGCAGCTCATCTGCCTGATCACCGAAGATCTCACTGACGAAATCACCTGCGCCGACAGCACTTGAATATGCTTTTGTTACGGCGATAATATCTTTTATCTCATATGGAGGCAGTCCTGCACCGACGGCACCATAGCCTGCCAATGTAGATGATGATGTGGTAAAAGGATAGATACCGAAATCCGGATCCTTGAGCGAACCGAGCTGACCCTCTAGCAGAATCATCTTAACTTCCTGTACCGCTTTGTATAAGTAACTAACTGTATCGGCAACATATGGTTTGATAGCATCACGCCATTCAACCAGCTGGGCGAAGATCTCATCGACCGACAGAGTCGGCTTATGATAGAGATGTTCAAGTATTACATTCTTAACAGTCAGCACACTCTCAAGCTTCTCACGCATATAGGCATCATCGTAGAGC
>JAAYFZ010000077.1 GCA_012727965.1 Clostridiaceae bacterium | reverse complement strand
TGTTCAACTCTGTTTGTAAGAATTGATGTTGGCTTTGTTTCTTGTCGTTTTCACTGTTCAATTTTCAAGGTCCGTCCCCTCACGCTCTCGTGAGGTGCTCGACTATATTAACACCCGTCCTACCCTTTGTCAATCTTACCTTCTGTCTTTTTTCGCTCTTTTTTACCCTTTCGTCTACGTCACCGGGTGTTCCTGTTTTGCATCTCTTTGTAACTAATTTTCCTATAATAATGTATTGGTAAATTTTTTAAATCATAATCTCCCGTATTTCTCAATAGATTAATTTTCAACTTATTAATATTTCCGATTTGTATTATGAAACTTTTCTAATAATCATATCAGCATTTGTCAATATAACATGACTTTTCCCATAACTAAGCAATATTAAGACATTTGAATCGAAAATAGAGTGCTTGTTCATAATAATCGAACATTATTTTTGCATGAAGTGTCATGACACATATTTATTAAACAATATTGACAAAAGCATTTTATTATTAGAATATATGAATATAGAAAGTATTTAAGCTATTTATTAAGGGGCAGCTTAGAACGATCAGAAAAAGGATGTGAGGGATACAAAATGAATAATACAGTGTTTGCCGTTTTAAATGAAAAAGAGGCTCGTTTCCCATATCGAGTATATGGAGCAGGGCTTGATCTGGATCAGAAGCATTTAATAAGAAGCAAAGGGTTCCCGGCCTTGTTATGGCTGCAGACCCGCAAGGGTTCAGGCCGGGTTGTGCTAGGGGACAAGGAGTACTCGATCGGTGTCGATCAGGGTGTATGGATCATGCCGGAAGAACCGCATGAAATCTATCCTGATGAAGGTGACTGGATCATTGACTGGCTTGGATTAGTCGGTGATCAGACTGTCGCATTGATTAAGGATGTTCTTCAGATAACCAAGTCAGGGGTATACGAAGTTACCGACGGCGATCGTCTGCATGAGATTATCGAGCAAATCGCAGAAATCGAACTCTCAGATGAAACGATGAAAGAGTATTCTCAGACGATCAAGGTCTATGAGTTTATTACAGCCTTTGCGAAAGTTCAGGTACTTGCAAGTCATAGCAGTCTCAGTACTCGTTATGATAGGATCAAACCGGTACTCGATTATATTGATGAACATTATCATGAGTCGATTACACTTAAGCAGCTGGCTGATCTGCTGGATGTTACACCTCAGCATTTGTGTACACTCTTCCGCAAGATCATGAAGACCAGAATCTTTGAATTTATCAATCTGGTCAGGATCAAACGCAGCAAGGAACTGCTCGTCAGCGATCCGGAACTATCGATCAGAGATATCGCTCATAATAATGGTTTCGAAGATGTCAGCTATTTCTGCTATATCTTCAAACGCATCGAGAAGGTTACTCCCGGTGAATTCAGGAAGCTGAACGTTCACTGATTGAAATTTCAGAACACCTTAGTAAAAGACGGCCGTTTTCAGCGGCCGTCTTTTTTAAGGCTGATAAGGTATCGCTAAAAAAAACCGTCTGATGACGGTAGCTTCTCCTATTAAAATGAGAAATTTACTTCTTAATAAATTTCATAATTAAGCTGACTATGACTGAAATAATTGTGAAAACCACAACCCATATAAAGAAAGACTCATTGAAAACAGTGAAAGTTAAGATGGTGAACACAATGAAGGTTAATAGTGGCATTACAAACCATCTTCTTATAACAAGATAACCAATAATTGATGCTGCAATAACAATAATAGGACATATAAAGAACACAAAAAGAAACTCCATTTTTTACGCCCCTTTTTTAATCAAGTAAGTCTATATTTTGTTGCTGGCCCTGAACCCACTCGCATAATCTTACCTGCCTTAACCAGTCGGGTCAGTAGTTCATAAGATTGAGACCGGCTCAGACCTATCCTATTCTCTATATCTAATCGGCTGATTTCCTGATATCTGGCCAGGTGACTTAAGACTCTGTCTTCAGCCGACATTTTTTCTGGCATATGGAGAACTGGTAAAGTAATACGAATTCTCGATTCATCAATTTTGAATATTGGTTTTTCTTCTGAACTGGCATAGGCATCCTTAATTCGAAGTATTCCGGTTCCAAATAGTTCAATCATACCTAACCTATAAAAAACGTTAGCCAAAACCGGATTTCTTGGTATTGATATAATATCATTGAGGTAATTATCTTTTGTAAGACCGTTTGGCAATCCACTTGGAGATGTAATTTCTATACGATCGTCAAACATAGCAACCTGGATACTCCCACCAATACGGTAGTCTCTGTGGACGATAGCATTGGCAACCGCTTCACGAAAGGCCGAGTCCGGGATTCTCACCTTGTTGACTCTTTCAAATCCTTCAATGATTTGAAATGGCTTATAATAAAGCTGAAACATTTCAACAGCTTTCTGGTATTGTGTCAGAATTGAACAATTTTCTAGTCTGCTCCGATCAAGTATTATGGAAGTTGAAGATCCAAATCGCACAATGTCTGATATTGCGTTCGCATTAGTGTTTTGATCAGACAACAATTCTGCGGCAATATTGAACTTTCCGTCTTTTAATAGACCAAGTGTAATCATCACATTTTTATCAAATTTTGTGATACCTAGCTTTTCTTGGAGTAATCGTTCAAGTGTCATAAATCCAATCTCTTGGTGAATGCTGTCAGTAGTATCATAAGTCAAGTTTCTTCTTTGGAGCATCAAATCGAAAAGTTCGCTTTCATCAACTTGTGTGGTAGCTGTATCCATCCTTCTGTAAGCTTGTCCTTTAAAAAGATAAGGTACATTTTTCCCGCGCCTGACCTCAAGCTCAATTATTTTTAGATGTCCTGCTTCAATCTCTCGAATTTCATAATCTGGTCTGGGAGATATATTGTCATTGATGGAATTTTCCAGAGACAATTTAGTGCCTTGAACGTCTTCAACACCGATTATCGTACTATCATCCTTAATACCAATTATAATCTTGCCGTCTTGATAATTGGCATAAGCACTGATTGTCTTCATCAGTGAACTGGTCATTCTCTCTTTAAACTCTAAACACATATTTTCTTGACCATCATACTTCATACATATCACCACCTATACAAAATATAAGCTATCGTTCGGAATAAGTCAACGATTAGTCGACTAATCGTTTTGTTTTCCGAACGATTATCGCTATTTTCTATTTTATCGTTTGGATATTCCAACGATTACATGTCTTTTCAATTTTATCGTTCGGAATAAGTCAACGATTATGGAGTAGTGCCATTGATTCCACGAATCGTTCGAATACGACGTGAGTAAAATCAAATACAAATTGCATAACCGCAGTCAAGGTGACACTACCAGTCACCAAGCGGGGGTAACCTGGCACCGGGAGGCCTTAACCGAGGGTAAGCGAGCACTGCCTGGCCACCAGTTAACCTGGCACTGCCTGACGTTAAACGCGGTCAACCTGGCACAGAAGTGCCAGGTTGGATTTCCATTCATAATAAGCGGAAACGCCTGTAATCACGGGATTACGGGCGTTAATCTATGATATTTTAACCGGAAC
>JAAYFZ010000010.1 GCA_012727965.1 Clostridiaceae bacterium | reverse complement strand
CTGCCGATATAATCATTTATATAACCATAAATAGTCCTGGCTTCTGTAAAATGATTAATGTATTGTTCAATATCACGTCCGCGCTTGGCAGAGATGGCCATTTCTGTTTCATCAAGCCAGGAAACGATCATACTACTAATATTACGCTCAAGCATAACAGTTTCCGAATCAACTATTCGCTTATCAAGCAGCTCCATCGACCGAACCAGTTCTTCGCGCTGCTTATAGTAATTCTCCAGCGAAGTCGAACTGCGTGTGCTGAGGTAGCTCTCAGTATGTTCTTCAACACGGGCTATCGTCTGACCAAGCTCATAGAGATCAGCATTGCTCTGATATGTCTCATTGATCTTATTTACAATCGAATTGATCGACATAACATTGTAAACTGTCGTCAGACCAAGCAATAAACTGGTGAGTAAAATCGGCACCAATAAGCGCTTCTGCAGCGAGTTGATCGTAAATATACGTCTGAAAATACGACGCAAAATGCTATTTTTTTTATGCGTATAATTGTTCACGTGATTTACCGCGCTCATTGGCCGGCCTCAGAGTCATTGTTCTGATAATTATCAATATTGGACTGATTGATAATTACCAGCCTTGAAGGTATATATTCACTTGTTCTATTCATTGTTTTTAATTCGGTCAAAGCCTGGATGCTCTCAAATCCCATCTGCCAGGCATCACTTGAAATTGCAGAATAGACGATGCCACTGCGCACATATTCGAGAACATCCGCATTATCCTGATAACAGATTATGCTCACCTGGTCAGTCTTATTGAAATCAACCAGCGCTTCGACACAACGCAGTGTATCCTGCACATTGAGGCAGAGAATCGTATCAAGAGGTCTCTGCTCAAGCAGCAGATCACGGATCGCTTCCTCAGCGCTAAAAGCGCTGGCCCTGCTGACAGAGGCGGTTCCAAGTGTAATATCCGGATGCTTCTCAACAACATTTTGAATTCCGGACATGATCAGATTTTCAGCGATATTGCTTCTTTCTGAATCATCACCGACCAGGAGAACAGCATCTCCGCTGCTCTGCTTCTCGACTAGCAGCTGACCGAAGGTCTGACCTAAATTGAAGCTGTTTACTCCTACGAAGCTCTGGCGTTTACTAGCTGGTGCATCGTACTCCATAGTAACCACCGGAATATTTCTGACTATCGCTTTGTTTATACCATCAACCGCGCCATCCTGATCAGTTACACATGTAGCTATACCATCACAACGCGCAGCGATAGCGCGATCGAGACCAAGCAGGGATTCATCAGGCGCAAACTGAGCTGAACCGACAAGTTCAACAACAGCGTCCGAACGTTCTGCTGCTGCTCTGGCCCCGGCATATGCCTCCTGCCAGAAGGAAGAATCGACGTCCTCGGCTATCATTACATAATGCCAGGATTTTTCTTCCAATTCATCAATCTCAGAAAAATCCCTGATAAGTCTCAGACGAATCGTACTCATCAGAGCCAAAGAGATCGCCGTCACGCCAATCAAAATGAACAGCATAATATACTGCAGCCTGATTCTCCGCTTGTTTGGGTCCAGATCTTTCATCTGGCGCTTACTCTCTTTTTCGAGCTTCTTTGCAATTTTATTCATCTATGCTATTATAACCGCCTGAATTTCAAGTTTTTCATCACAATTGCTTAAATCATTATAACGATTCGATTACAATGCAACAAGTAGACCTCTAATAACCTTGTATCTGCTTGATTCACATAAGCTGATATGATATTTTTGTAATCATAGTGTTCACTATTTCTATCTCTATCAGCCATACAATAGCAAATAGATGGAAGTATTTACGACTAAATTCATTCTGGAGATGATTTATGACGACTTTCACGGTCACTGACTTGCTAATGAAAGCACCTTTTGCCTTCGCGGTCCATGAAATGTCTGTAGCAACAGAGCAAACAGATGTTTCCTTCAAGACTGTTTATGCAAATCCAGGCTATTATCATCTAGTAGGTCTCGGTAGTCAGGATGAACCGGATCAGGAATGTCTATTTGCATTAGAATCAATCTTCAGAGATCAGCAAAAATGGCTGGATATTTTCTATCGTACAGCCTTCGAAGGTGCAGTCCATGAATATGAGTACTTCGCAATGGAGCTAGGCAGCTGGTTGAATATTCATGTTTACCAACTGCAAACCGGTAGTTTCGCGACAGTCTTCACTCCCCTGGATATGCAGGGTGGACGCACCAATGAAACGGCCCAACTCTTCTCGATCAATCCCGACATGGTTTGTCTGGTAGATTTTTCTGGTCGTTTCCTGAAGGTAAATCCATCTTTTCAGAAAATACTCGGCAGTACAGCCGATCAACTGAGTGATAAGACTCTCTTCGATTTTATTTTGCCTGAGGATATCGATATTAGTAAGACTATGATAGAAAAACTGCGTCAGCGTGAAACTATCAACCGTTTTCTAAATCGCTTCTTAGGTTCGGATGGAAGAACCTATTATCTGGAATGGAACGCTATTTCGGATGACGAGTATGTTTATGCTGTTGCACGTGATATTACGGAGAGATTTGAACAGCAGGAAAAACTCGAGAGATTATCATTGGAGAAGGATATAATTTTTAATAGTGGACGAACAGCGATGTTCCTGGTCGAAGCAGGAGCAGATGGTAAAATGCGCTATGTCCGTGACAACCTGGCAAATCAACGTCTGCTCGCTCCTATATGCGACAACATAACCGGTAAAACAGCAAGTGAGGTTTTCGGTCTGGAGAAGGGCTTAACGGTTGAGAAGTTTTTTCACCGCTGCCTGGAAGAAGTAAAACCCATCGAATTTGATCAGACCCTGGAGGCAGACGGTTCAACAAAATACCTCCAGGTAAGTCTTACGCCGGTTTTCTATGATCAAGACAGAATTTTCATAGTTGGATCTGTAGTAGATCTAACACAGGAAAAAGAAACACAACAGCGAATTAGCTTCCTTAGCTTTCACGATCAATTAACTGGTCTTTATAATCGTCATTTTTATGAAGAAGAAGTTCGTAGACTGGATCGCAGCCGCAACCTGCCGCTAGCTGTCATACAGGCCGATGTTAACGGACTCAAATTGACAAATGACGCTTTTGGTCATACTGTTGGCGACTTGCTTATACAATCAGCTGCCAATGTCATGAGATATTCATGCAGATCTGACGATATTGTAGCCCGTCTGGGCGGAGATGAGTTCATTGTACTACTGCCAAAAACTGACCAGGAAGGCGTAGAAGCCATAATCAAGAGAATGAACGAGAAAATCAGCGGAACCATGGTCAAGTCTGTTCCCCTATCGATCTCACTTGGCTGGTCGGTAAAAGAAGACAGCCGTGAAAATATTGCTGATATTATGAAAAAAGCTGAAGACTACATGTACAGGCGCAAGCTGCACGAGAGCCCAAAAATGAGAAGTGCCACGGTAAATTCTGTACTGGCCACTCTTCATGATGAAAGCAACCGTGAGAAAATGCATTCAGCCAATGTTTCCAGCTATGCAGTCAAATTGGCAAGAGCTCTCGGTCTTCCTGATTCTGAGCTCTCTGATATCAAGATGCTTGGTCAACTCCATGATATCGGTAAAATAGGTATACCTTTGGAAATATTGAACAAAGAGAGTAAGCTTACTGAGGATGAATATATTTCGATTAGAAAACATCCGGAGGTTGGTTATAGAATCTTAAGTACGGTAAATGATCTGGCTGAAATCGCCGATT
>JAAYFZ010000076.1 GCA_012727965.1 Clostridiaceae bacterium | reverse complement strand
TCATTGTGGTGCGCCTTCAGGGATTCGAACCCGGGACCCACTGATTAAGAGTCAGTTGCTCTACCAACTGAGCTAAAGGCGCATACCATGTTCGCTCGCAAGCGAACAATCGATATTATACTTGTACTGATAGTACCTGTCAACAGATTTGCAGAATTTCCATTAAGGATTATCAGGCCTTGCCTAGACGTTTTAGAATCGCTCTGGCAGCTATGACACCGCTGGCACCTGCCTGCGACAATCCTCTGGTGATACCTGCGCCGTCACCGGCCGCGAACATGTTGGGCAGTTCAGTTTCCAACTCTCTGGTCAGCTGCAGTCTCGAACTATAGAATTTAACTTCAACTCCATATAGAAGCGTATCATGATTAGCCGTTCCAGGTGCGAGCTTATCCAGTGTCTGTATCATCTCGATGATATTGTCCAGATGACGTTTTGGCAAAACCAGACTAAGATCGCCGGGAGTGGCCTCTAACGTCGGTTTGACGAAGCTCTGGCTGAGTCTATGGTCATTTGTTCTTCTGCCGTTGATCAGGTCACCGAAGCGCTGTACCAGCACTCCTCCGCCCAACATATTAGACAGCGATGCTATCCTCTTGCCATACTGATATGGCTCTTTGAATGGAGAAGTAAACTTATTGCTGACCAGAAGCGCGAAATTTGTGTTCTCGCTTCTGAGAGCGGGGTCAGTATAGCTATGACCGTTGACTGTGATGATGCCGTCGGTATTTTCTGTGACAACATGACCGTAAGGGTTCATGCAGAAGGTCCTGACCGGATCCTTATACAGTTTGGTCCTGTAATGCAGCTTAGCCTCATAAACAGCGTCTGTAATATCCTTAAAAACTATCGCCGGCAGCTCAACACGTACGCCGATATCGACCTGATTGTTGATCATGCGCAGCTTGAGAAGATGACACTGGTCACTAAACCATTCAGCTCCGGATCTGCCAGGAGCCGCAATCAGATAATCGCAGGCAATATCTCCGGCTGATGTCTCAAGCATGTAGCCGCCTGAACCATTATTGGGCTGGATCGATAACACTTGTGTACGGCAGCGTAAATCAATGCGCTCATCCAGATAATCGAATTGAGCAGCCAGGATCTCACGATTACGCTCTGTTCCGAGATGTTTACAGCGGGCATCCATAAGATGGAGATCATGACCTATCGCCTTCTTCCTGATGACATCAGCTTCTGCGGTATAAGTAGAAAAACATTCGTCAGTTGCGCCGAATTCCTGATTTACCTGATCGACATATTCGATAAGCTGCATGACTTCACTGTCAGGCAGATATTCATCGAGCCAGCCGCCGAACTGTGTCGTAAAATTGAATTTACCATCGGAAAAAGCGCCAGCTCCTCCGAATCCACGCATGATCGCACAGGAACTGCAGTTAATGCATCTGTCGACCTTCTTCTCGACGATCGGACAGCTGCGTCTGCGAATATCAGCACCCTGTTCAAGAAGTGCGACCTTAAGCTCAGGGCGTTTTGTTATGAGTTCATAGCCGGCGAAGATGCCTGCCAGGCCTCCGCCTATAATAACAACATCATACTTCTGGGTCATTACTTACCTCATTAACTGAATAAACTGCAGCGGTTTCATAACCCTCAATTGAAGATGGCTGAACACGCTTATAGCCAAGCTCTTCCATTGTTACCTCACCATTGTTTACACCTGCATCTCTAAGGGCAGCGTACAATTCAGTGTATGTAGCCGTATAGTATGGAGTGACAAATATCACGCCTACACAACAGAGCAATAGTCCAAGCAGATACCAACCAATAAAAGACAGATCAAGTACAAACATTTCGAATTTATTACCTCTGGTAAGATTCTTCGATAAGGTCAAAGCTCTTCTAGCTCCGATCGCCGGATTATCTGCCAGAATCCAGGGAACCAGATGATAACTGTAAGTTTTAACTACAACCAATATGGACAGGGCGGCACTAATCATGATACCCATGACTACAGCCAGTATTCCAACAAAACCTGTGCCGCTGCTATCAAGATTGAAATTGATGATATATCCGCCATTTTCACTAACAATATTCACAAGATTATTGCCGAACACGAAAAATATAAGAGCAGCGATTAGAGGTATCGAGCTAAGTGTGCTCCAGATCCAGAGCCAGAAACCGCGCCAAAGCATTCCAGAAACAGAGCCCATATAACGGCCGCGTCTAAACAAACTGAACATCTGTGAAACCGAAGGGGTTCCCTCTGTTTCACGACTGCGGGAGAACCAGCGCATAGCGCCAACGCGTATTGGTCCGGCCACGAAGATCTGATAAGCAATTCCGAAAATAACAGCAGCTATCACGAAGGCGGCAGCAAGCTGAAACCAGGGTGAAGCCAGAAAACGATTAATTTCATCGACTAAACGGCTATCCAGAAAGAATCTGCCGTTGCCATATGTTGATCCATTATAGGAGTGCCTATTGCCCATCCCGGAAAAATTGTAGGACGTACCTGCACCCGAGCCACCACCATTACCTGCAAGGATACCGAGAATCAGCGTAACGACAAAAGCCATCCAGTATTTGCCGCGCAGATGAAATTTCGCCTGTTCTTTTAGATCTCTTCTAGTCCACATAATAGCCTCCGTCTGTCTGTATAAACATGATCGTTTCAAGCCTTATAGGCATATTCACACCGTTGTTATTATACCCTAATCGGTGTTATGATAATAGCCAGCTATAGTAATTATTATTTGACAGGAGAGCTTTGCTTATGAAATGGATCGATGGATCTATCACCAGCGTTGCTGGTTTTTCGGCCTCTGGTGTTGCCTGTGGCTTGAAAAAACAAGGAAAACCAGATCTGGCTATGATCGTCTGCGACAGACCAGCGGCAGCGGCCGGAGTTTTTACTAAAAATGTTATCAAGGGTCATTCGCTCCAGCGTACGATGGCAGTTATTACTAATGGGCAAGCCAGGGCTGTTGTTATAAATAGCGGCAATGCTAATGCCTGTATAGGCGAACAGGGCTTGGCTGACGCTGAGAAAATGGCCGAGCTGGCTGCAGCCAGTATCGGCTGCAAACCACATGAAGTGTTAACTGGTTCAACCGGTGTTATCGGCCAGCGTCTCGACATGAGTGCGGTCGAGGCAGGAATTGAGATGGCTGCCGAACAGCTGTCATCTGAAATAGATGCCGGTCATAGAGCTGAGCAGGCGATCATGACTACTGATCTGATTCCAAAAGAAGCAGTAATAAGCTTCGAGCTTGACGGCAAAACAGTCACTGTAGCCGCTATGGCCAAGGGTTCAGGCATGATCCATCCAAATATGGCAACGATGATAGGTATAATCGCAACTGATATAAATATTGATAACGACATTCTTTATAGTCTGCTGAAGACTTCTGCAGATCGCAGCTTCAACAGAGTATCTGTCGATGGTGACACCAGCGTTTGTGATATGGTCGTAGCTATGGCAAACGGTGCCGCCGATAATAGCAAGATCACTACAACTGACGAACCGGCAGCTCAACTACTTCTCGCAGCACTGGAAAAGGTCAGTGTCAGTCTGGCAAAAATGATTGCTGCTGACGGTGAAGGTGCCACCAAGCTGATCGAAGTCAACTGCAAAGGTGCCAAAACAGCTGAAGATGCATACAAGATAGTCTCATCAATCGGCAAATCACCACTTGTTAAAACCGCCATGTTCGGCGAAGATGCCAACTGCGGCCGCATAATAACAGCTGCAGGCTATGCAGGCGTAGATTTCGATCCTGATAAATGCAATATCTGGCTGGGAGATCTTAAGACTTATGAAGATGGCAATGCTCTTCTATTCGATGAGGATGAAGCTGCCCGAATTCTTAGCCGTCCGGAAATAGTCATAACTATTGACTTAGGTGAAGGTGAAGCATCCGACCGACTCTGGACCTGTGACTTCTCCTACGACTATGTCAAAATTAACGGCAGTTATAGGTCCTGAGATATTGGTTAATTCACGATTAAAAAGAGC
>JAAYFZ010000075.1 GCA_012727965.1 Clostridiaceae bacterium | reverse complement strand
GATAACTCTTCCCTTGGGCAGCCCGGACCATTTAGATATCATATAGGTCATGACATCTACTGGATTCGAAACGACCAGAATAACACCGCCATTATAATATTCCATAATGCTTGCTGTTATTTTTTTGCCCAGCTCGACATTTTTTCGGGCTAGATCAAATCTTGTTTCACCTGGTCTCCTGGGTATTCCGGCTGTTATGATTATGACATCACAGTCAGCACATTCACTGAAATCTCCAGGCCTTACAGACATTTGGCCGAGAAAAGGCAGTCCGTGATTAATGTCCATGGTTTCGCCTTCGGACTTTTCTTGATTAATGTCAATTAATACGAGCTCACTACAGAGCTGCTTAATTGACATCGCAAAAGCTATCGAAGCGCCTACTGCTCCTGATCCTATTACTGCTACCTTGGAGCCTTTTACATGATTTCTCAGATTCATTTTTTTATTATTCCCCCGCAAGTTTTAATTTTGAACGAAACAGAACCATTTTAGCGTGATAAAGCGTTAAACGCAATATAAAGCGCAATATAAAGCGCAATATAAAGTACTCGGTAAGTCTTTTCGCGGTATTGATTGACTGAAAAGTGTCCTTGTTATTTGTGGCAGTAAGCCATATCATTATATATAGACTATTATTTATATAAGGAGGCCTCAACATGTTGAATTTTGAATTTTGGAGTCCGACCAGCTTCGTGTTCGGCAAGGATACCGAGCGTGAAACCGGTAAATATGTCAAACGTTTCAATGGCAGCAAGGTGCTTATACATTTCGGTGGAGGTTCGGTTGTCAGAAGCGGTCTGCTAGATCGTGTCAAAGAATCACTGGCCGCAGAGGGTGTTGCTTATGTAGAACTTGGTGGCGTTAAGCCTAATCCGCGCAGCGGACTTGTTTACGAAGGCATTGAACTCTGCAGACGTGAGAATGTTGATTTCGTTCTGGCTGTAGGCGGCGGAAGCGCAATCGACTCAGCTAAGGCTATTGCAATGGGTGTCAAATATGACGGTGATTTCTGGGATTTCTACGCACAGACAGCTGATCCCGAAAACACTCTGCCAGTGGCTACTGTTCTTACTATACCGGCAGCCGGCAGCGAGGGCTCGGAGTCGAGCGTTATTACACAAGAGGATGGAATGCTCAAGAGAGGCCGCAGCCATCAGTCGCTGAGACCGGTTTTCTCGATCATGAATCCTGAGTTGACCTATACCCTGCCACCTTTCCAGACAGCCTGTGGTTGTGCTGATATGATGGCTCATATTTTTGAGCGTTATCTGACCAATACACCGGATGTCGAGTTTACCGACAGGTTATGCGAGTCAGTTTTGCAGACACTTATTCGCGATGTGCCGATCGTTATGGCGGATCCAGAGCACTATGGTGCCAGAGCTAATATCATGTGGGCCGGTACGATTGCCCACAACAATGCATGTGGCGTTGGCAGAGAGCAAGACTGGGCTAGTCATGACATCGAGCATGAGTTGTCAGCACTCTATGACGTCGCGCATGGTGCCGGTCTGGCAACTGTTTTCCCGGCATTTATGAAGTACACACTTAAGCAGGATATAATGCGCTATGCACAGCTGGCTGTCAGAGTCTGGAACTGTGAGATGGATTACACCAATCCTGAGAAGACAGCTCGTGAGGGCATTGCTAAACTTGAGCAGTTCTGGTCTTCGATCGGTCTGCCTACCAGTTTTCAGGAACTAGGTGCCAAGGAAGAAGATATTCCTCAGATGGCGGCAAAAGTCGGCCTAAAGGATGGCAACAAGCTTGGCTCATTCCAGCCGCTCGATACACAGGATATCGAAAATGTCTATAAACTTTGTATTAAGTAAGAATCAAATCTTATAATGAGATTTCGCTGCTAATACACAAATGAAATTTTTAACAGGGCAGAATTGTTAGTAATAACAGTTCTGTCTTTTTATCTGGTCAGATGGAACACCCGGTGACGTAGATGAAAGGGTAAAAAAGAGCGAAAAAAGACAGAAGGTAAGATTGACAAAGGGTAGGACGGGTGTTAATATAGTCGAGCACCTCACGGGAGCGTGAGGGGACGGACCTTGAAAATTGAACAGTGAAAACG
>JAAYFZ010000074.1 GCA_012727965.1 Clostridiaceae bacterium | reverse complement strand
GTCATGATGTAACAGTTTATGAGAAGAGCGATAGAGTCGGTGGCCGGGTCATAGCGGGAAGCATTCCAAAAATCAAGTATGAGCTTGATAATTATCGGGCTTATCTTGAGAGACAACTGTTTGAGGCTGTTGATAATGGGCAGGTCAAGTTAAACCTGAATACTGAGGCTGATCTGAATATGCTCAAGGAACAAGCCTATGACAGTATCGTTTTAGCTGCCGGTACAGTAAACTCTACGCCAAAACTTCCAGGTTCGGACAAGATACGAACAGTACAGGCAACTGATCTGCTAAACGATCCATCACTGATCGGCGATGCAGCGAACATTGTAGTAGTAGGCGGCGGTGTAGTCGGCTGCGAGACAGCCTACTGGCTCAAATATGAGCACGATCGTGATGTTAAGGTGGTTGAAATGCTGCCATATATCATGAAAGGCGTCTGTACAGCTAATCGCGGACATCTTATTTATTATCTAAGGAAGGAAGGCGTTGAGCTTCTTAACTGTTCACGAGTAACCGGGTTCGACACAGGTCTGGTGAAAATCAATCGCAATGTATCAAAAGGTGTTCCGGATCCTTACAATACCTGGCAGCCGATCCTGCCTGAGAATATCGAAAACCCGCTGGCTCCGAAAATTGGTGATGATAATGTGGATGAGACACTTGCAGCAGATCTGGTTGTGTTGGCACTTGGAGGGAAACCCGATAGCGCCATGTTCTTCGAGGCACAGAAAGAACGTGCTGCCTCTGAGATCTTCAATATCGGTGACAGCTTCGATGCCGGAAAAGTACTTGAGGCTACCAGAGCAGCGCAGGCCTTGGCCTACTCTATTTAAGAGAGGAGAGATGATAAGTGCAGCTTAATAATGAACAGCAAATGATTCTTGATGGCAGTCAGGGAGAAGTCATGGCCAAGGTCATGAAAACTCTGGTGATGTATGGAGAAACCTTCGGCGCTGAACGCATGGTACAGGTTACCAGTGATAAGGGTCATCTAGTGACCAGCTTCGGCTTGTCGGTAATGAAGCCTGTCTATTCTCTGATGCAGCAATTGATAGATGCCGGGGTAATGTCTAAACAACAGTTTAGCGTTGATCCGAGACCGCTGGACAAAAATGTACCAGCCAATCTGCTGCAAAACATCGTTTTCAAGGTAATGTATTCGAAGCAGAAACAGTATGAGAAACAGCTGCAAAGTATGGGACTGATGTCGGATGATGCCTTCACTTGCACCTGTTATATGGACGAGATCGGTAATAAACCACAACAAGGCGATGTCCTAAGTTGGGCTGAGAGCAGTGCGGTTGTATATGCTAATAGTGTTCTCGGTGCCAGATGCAACCGCAATTCAGGAATAATCGAGATGTTTGGCAGTATTGCCGGCTGTGTTCCATATTTCGGCTTATTGACCGATGACGGCCGCAAAGCATCATGGGTAGTCGAGATCAAGACGACTAAAAAACCGGAGGCTCAAATTCTAGGCAGCACAATCGGTATGAAGGTGATGGAAGAGGTTCCTTTTATCAGAGGACTGGATCAGTTTATTGGCAATGAGCTGAATCAGCAGGTTAAGGATTATCTGAAGGACATGGGCGCCGCCACAGCATCCAATGGAGCAGTTGGACTTTACCATGTTGATGGGCTAACTCCTGAAGCCGTGGAACAAAAGGATGCTCTGATACGTGACGATGCCAAGGTATATGTGATCGATGATGCAGAGCTTGAGCGCGTGAAGTCTTCATATCCTATTGTTTGGGAGGATCCGTCCGCGACACCCAAGCTGTGTTTCGTAGGTTGTCCACATTTATCGCTCAGTCAGCTAAGTGAATGGACAGATCGACTGGAGAAGGCGCTTCAGGCTGCCGGACGGAGCAAGGTTGGATTGCCTGTGGTATTCACAGCTGCGCCAGCGGTAAAAGCCAAGTTCGAGCTGACAGCCGATTTCCAGAGGTTAAAAGCCCTAAAAATTGTCCTGTCAGATATTTGCCCTCTAATGTATATGAATAATCCGATGTGCCGCAATATGCCGGTCATAACTAATTCAAACAAGCTTAGAACTTATACTACGGCCAGATATTGTACTGATGATGAAATTGTCGAAGCGATAGTGAAGGGAGGACTGCCATCATGAAAACATTCAAGGGAAGAGCAGTAGTACCTGGAACGGCAAAAGCAGAAGCACTTGTCAGCCATTCCGGCTTCAATACTTTGGCCAGTTTTCAGAAGAGTCTTATGTCTGGAGACAAAGAGGCCACCTGTTCTGATCAGAACAATTCTGAAATCTTCGGTAAACCGATGTATGGCAAGGCACTTTGCTTGCCCCAGACCATCGGCTCTACCACAGGTGGTATGGTTCTATATTGTGCATCGGCACTTGGTCAGCAGCCCGCATGCCTCCTGTTCTCAGGACCGATCGATTCACTGGCCGCAGCCGGCGCGATCTTATCTGATGTCTGGACTGATGTCAGCATGCCGACTGTAGATAATCTGGGAACAGAGTTTCTGGAATATGTTCAGACGGGTAAGACGATAACAGTTGAAGCAGATGGAACAGTAACAGTGGAGTGATGTACATCTGCAAATAGGCGGTTATAGGAATGCTGCTTATTGAATAAGTGATTGTTTTATATTGTGATAAGCGCCGTGATGTTTTACAAGAGACACCACGGCCTTTTATTAACTGCCGACTTATAGCTTGCACTTGAGTAAGCTGCGGTAATCTGTTAAAATTCATGCAGGAATAGCTATGAACGAGAGAGTAGGCAGAGTACTGTGCGTCCAGAGAGGATCCGCCATCGGCTGAGAGCGGATCACGAGACAGTCTGACTGAAGTTCACTCGGGAGCTGCGCAGGTGACAAGTAGTCTGTGCCGGGCAAGACCGTTATATCTGTAATGAGTGGCGGGATAAATCTCGCAAATTGGGTGGTACCGCGATTATTCGTCCCATGTCGTATGACAGGGGCTTTTATTTATTTTATGGAGGTGCAGCATGAAGGATAAACTGATGACTATGCGCGATGAGTGTCTTGACGCGATCGCTCAGGCTGGCTCAGAACAGACTCTGGAGGAAACCAGGCTTAAGTTTCTGGGTAAGAAGGGCGAGTTAACATCGATATTGAAATTGTTGGGCAAACTGCCGCCTGAAGAGAGAAAAGAAACAGGCATGCTTGCCAATCAGGTCAAGAATCAGCTTACGGAAGCATTAGAAGCGAGAGAACAAGCCCTGATCGCTGAGAAGTCTGTAGTTGATGGTGAGTTTGACCTGACAGTTCCAGGCGTTATGCCTGAGAGCGGCAGTCTGCATCCGATCACGCAGATGTGCTATGACTTAAACGACGCTTTCCACTCAATGGGTTTTGAGGTTTTCTCCGAGGATGAGATCACCAGTGAGCTCTATGGCTTCGATCATCTGAATTTTCCGCCGGCACACCCTGCCAGGGAATCGATGGATACATATTGGCTCGAGGGCAGTGAGAATGAGACTGGCGCCAAGAGGCTCTGTCTGCGTCCGCATCTTACTGGTGCGAGCGTCCGTTATCTCAAGGAGCATGGCGCCCCGGCCCGTTTTGTCTATCCGGGACGAGTCTACCGTAATGAGAACACCGATGCCCGTCATGAGCGTGCCTTTTTCCAGTATGAAGCTCTGATCGTTGACCGCGACTTCTCATTTGCTTCGGGCAAACTTCTGGTAAAAACCATCCTGGACAAAGTCTTCGGCCGTGACGTTGATGTGCGTATGCGTGCCGGCTTCTTCCCATTTGTTGAGCCTGGTTTTGAGATCGACATGAAGTGTCTGGTTTGCGGCGGCAAGGGCTGTCGTGTTTGTAAGCATGTCGGCTGGATCGAGGTTATGCCGGGCGGCACTCCGCATCCGAATGTGCTTAAGGCCGCCAGTCTTGATCCGTTGGAGTGGTCCGGGTTCTATATAAATGTCGGTTTGGACCGACTGGTAATGATGAGAACCGGCGTAGATGATGTACGAATGTTCCACAGTGCGGATCTTCGTTTCCTCAGTCAATTCAAGTAGGGGGTAGCATAAAATGAAATTTTCATATAACTGGATCCGTGAATATGTTGATCTGCCGGCAGAGCTTAGCATGAAACAGCTGTCGTACGATCTGACAATGAGAACCGTTGAGGTCGAGGATACAGAAAATCTCGCTGAAGCGCTTGATCAGGTCGTAATCGGAGTAATAAAAGCAGTTGAGCCGCATCCGCAGGCTGATCGTCTGGCTGTCTGCAAGGTTGATGTCGGAATGCCTGAACAAGCTGTTATCGTCTGCGGCGGCATCAATCTGGCTGTTGATCAGAAGGTTGCGGTCGCGCTTCCCGGATCAATGGTACGCTGGCATGGTGAGGGTGAGCCTGTTCAAGTTAAGAAGGCTAAGCTGCGTGGTGTTGAGAGCTATGGCATGATCTGCGCCTCCAGTGAGATCGGTCTGAAGGACCTGTTCCCAAGCATCGATGAGCGCGAGATCATGGACCTGAGCACATTTGAAGCTGAGGCCGGCACCGCGTTGGCCGAGGTGCTGCTGCTTGATGACCAGATTCTTGAGATCGACAACAAATCTATGACCAACCGTCCGGATCTCTGGGGGCATTATGGAATAGCCCGCGAGTTGGCCGCGATCTATAATAAGCCGCTTAAGCCATTGCCGACTGCTGCCGTTCCGGATCAGATCGCCGGCTTCCCTGTAGAAATTGATGCGACTGACCGTTGTAATCGCTATATCGCCGCAGTTTATTCTGGCTTGAAATATGAGCCGTCACCGTATTGGCTCCAGCTCAAGCTCTGGAAGGTAGGACTGCGCCCGATCAACAATCTGGTCGATATAACCAATTATGTTATGCTGGCTACTGGTCAGCCGACTCATGGTTTCGACAAAGACCATGTAGATGAGAAGATAATCGTACGTAATGCCCGCAGCGGTGAGAAGCTGGAAATGCTCGACAGCTCCAAGCTTAATCTCAGTGAAGATGATCTGGTTATCTGCGATGTCAATAAGCCGATGGCTCTGGCAGGCATAATGGGCGGCAAGTCCGATTCCATCTTGCCGGAAACAACTGAGATGATTCTCGAACTGGCCAAGTTCAATCCTACGACAACACGCCGTTCAGCCCAGCGTCACAGTATGCGTACTGAGGCAGGGGTTAGAAATGAGAAGGGCGTCGATGCTGAACGTATGGATCAGGCTATTGGTGTCGCTGATCAGTTGATAGAAGAACTTATACCTGGCGCTAAGCTGACAGCTTATGAAGACTGTTGGCCAGTTCATGTCACATATCCTGAAATAGAAGTACCGCTGTCTTTTTTGAATGTCAGACTGGGACGAGAACTCGATTTTGCTGCTGTAGAAGCATCGCTTAAGCCACTCGGTTTCGAGGTCAAAGTGAGCCGCCGGACTGAAACGGATACTATTTTTAAAGTCATAGTACCATCATGGCGTGGTACCGGTGATATTGATCTTCCCGATGATATTCTGGAAGAGGTAGCACGAATGATCGGCTATGAGAATTTCGACTTCATACCACCGCAAATCAAACTGGACAAGGCTATCCGTCAGCGTAATATAGAGACAGAGCGCGCTGTTAAGGAATATCTCGCTTTCCGTGCAGGTTTCCAGGAAATATTTACATATCCATGGATCGACGATCAATATCTGGAAGCTGCCGCCATAGATCCGGCAAGTTGTCTGAAGCTGGCTACACCTCCTTCGCCGGAGACTTCGCATTTACGCTCTTCGCTTGTGCCGGGAATGTTGGAGGCTATTGCCAAAAACCTAAGATATTTCGATTCAATGAAAATATTTGAGCTGACTCAGGTTTTTGAGCCAGGAACCAGTAACCCAAGCGAAGCAGCTGAGACTCTCCCTCTGATGAGAAGAAGTCTGGCAGCTGCCGTTGTTGGCAAAGATCCGGTACAAGTTTTCCGCGAGGCAAAAGGCGTCATAGAACTAATGCCACGTATAGTTCAGATCGAGGGATTAAGCTTCGCTCAGCAGGAGAAGCCCGGCTGGGCCGATCAGAAGGTCTGGCTTAATATCATGGCAGGTGATCAGGTAATAGGTACATTGGCGCTGCTGTCTGTACAAACAATGCATGCTGCCGATATCCGCAAAACGATGGCTGCCGTGATCGAGCTTGATCTTGAGAAGCTGGAGCCGCTGCCGTCTAGAGAAAACAAATATCAGCCGCTGCCGCAGCTGCCGCTGGTTGAACAGGATTTTTCGATCCTGGTCGACAGAACAGTCAAATGGCAGGAAATCGAAGAACTTATATCAGGAATGGTCAAGCGTTGCGCTTTTGTCGAGGAGTACTCTGGCAAACAGGTTCCTGAAGATAAAAAATCTGTTATGTTCCGGGTCTGGCTTGGTTCGGATACGAAAACACTGACCGCTGAGGAGATCGACGCAGAATCACAGAGAATCCTGAATAAGATCAGGAAGAAGCTCGGCGGCGAAATTCGTCATGGCTGAGTTGGACTAAACACATAAACCGTCCTGAACAAATAATGGCACAGGGCGGATTTGTGTTTTGATCTGGAGGTCTGAAATGAAAGCTTCAACCAGAAAAAGGACGCTGCAAAGTGGTCTGTTCAAATCATACTTGCTTCTCGCGATGGCTGTTTTGTTTGTCTTCTCTATCTTCTTTTATCAGTATACTTCTAATATTCTTATAGACCGTGAGACAGAGAATATGACCAGCCAGCTGTCCTATTTGCAGGTGCAGACAGACCAGTCAGTCAAGACTCTGGATGATCTTTCTATTAATATCGGCTACAGCAACCTGATCATGTCGAATTTAGAAGAATATTTCTCTGAGAATCAACCGGATCTCAGTCAAACCAAGCGTCTGGCAGACTTATTTGTAGCTATCAATGGTACGCAGGTCCAGGCTGATCAGATCAATATTTACAGCTTCTCCGGACAAACAGTGGGGTTCGGTGCAACCAGTGTTTCAGGATATTTTGACCTGAGACAGCAGGACTGGTACATGCCGACACTCGAGCTTGCAGGACATAAATATATTTCTGAGCCTTATATAACTGATTCATTAAGCAAGAATACCAGGGCTCAGGTCTACTACATTTCACTGTATAGAACCTATTACAACAGATATGGCAGACAGGTAGGCATCATAGAAACAATGATGCGTTGTAATACAGCATTTAAACCACTGATATCTCTAAAAAACAGTGACAAGAACGCCCCGGCAACCTATGTTTTCGATCAGAATAATACTCTGATATATCCCTATGCTGAAGATGATAGAGAGAAACTATCAAATCCTGAGCAGTATTTAGCGGTGGTTGAATCTGAAGCAGGGCATGGTACTGTCCGCAATTCTGAAAACAAGGCTCAAGAAGTAGTTGCCTATGAGCGTTCGCGCTATACTGGCTGGACATATGTTTCTGTAATACCTGAGCATGTGATTCTGACTCCAGTTCGCCGTCTTATGATGCTGTTGGGCCTGATCATCCTGAGCTTGCTGGCAATTGCTGCCGCTCTTTCTTATACGATGGCGGTGAGATTGTCCAGACCGATCAAGCATTTGCGTGAGATCATTCATGAAACTGAGCTTGATACTCTTGGAGCGAAGGTCAAGCAGCCACTCGAGGACGGTTTCGAAGAAGTTGAAGAACTAAACCAGTCTTTTGCCGATATGAGTGATAAGCTTAAGCTCTCTATGGATCAGCTCCTACTTGCAAAAAATCAGGAAATCAAGGCTAGAGTAGTGGCATTGCAGTCACAGATCAATCCTCATTTCTATTATAATTCATTATCAAGCATTATAATTCTAGCGGAAAATCAGCAGTGCGAAGAGGTGGTCAAGCTAAGCAGAAATCTTAACGCGATCATGAGATATATTTCGCGCGGCAGCTCTACGGTCGTTACCATACAAGAGGAGATCAGCTATCTTGAGAAGTATCTCTATTGCATGAAGATCAGATATCAGAGCAGTTTAAGCTATGAGCTTAATATCAGCGAAGATATGGCAGAAGAGAAGATCCCGAAACTAATAGTACAGCCACTAGTTGAGAATGCTCTGAAGTATGGTACAGACTGTTATCCGCCTTGGAAGATTGAGGTAAATGGCCGTATAATTAATTCTCCATCTGGTGAACGCGGCTGGCTGATCGAGGTTACAGATCATGGTCCAGGTTTCTCTGAGGAAGTATTACAGCAGTTCGAACAACGAAAACATGAGATAGATGAGACTGAAGGACTTCCTGATATCGACATTGATGGCATGGGATTGGCAAATGTTTATGCCCGCTGGATGCTCCATGCGGGGGAGGAAGCATATTTTTACTGTGATAATTTACCAGATGGCGGTGCCAGAGTACGAATCGGCAGACTGACTTCGGATATGGAAAAGATGTTGTAATATAGGGTATACTTTAGTATGTCCCTGCAAGGGCACATTATTTTGTTTTGAGAGATTTGGAGGGTTGGCATGCCCGCTGTAAACTATACAGTTGTTGTTGCTGAAGATGAAGAGCTTCTGCTTAAGGATCTGGTTAAGAAGATCGAGGCCGCTGGACTGGGCTTCGAGGTTATTGGCCAGGCCCAGACAGGCAAACAGGCACTTGAGCTTGTTAATGAGCTTTCACCAAACCTGGTAATTTCAGATATCCGCATGCCGATGATGGATGGAGTGACACTGCTCGAACAGGTCCATGATTACTTCCCTTATATCCGTGCAATCATTGTAAGCGGTTTTTCTGACTTCGATTATGCCAGACGCGCGATCAGTATACAGGTCAGTGAATATA
The DNA here is from genome assembly GCA_012727965.1 of Clostridiaceae bacterium. Lineage (GTDB taxonomy): Bacteria > Bacillota > Clostridia > Saccharofermentanales > UBA5734 > JAAYFZ01. The sequence continues at coordinate 12,744 of JAAYFZ010000074.1, read as the reverse complement.
TCCTCAAGCCAATTGATCCCAATGAACTATATCAGGCTCTGCTCAAGGTAAAAGCCGGACTGGATGAAGAGCAGGAGTACTATTCGTCTGTTTTTGATGAGTCGTGGCTGCGCAGCAACCCAGAGCAACTTGCTTTTACACTCAAGAATTATATTCAGAATCACTTCAAGGATGACATAAATCTTAATGTTATCGCACAGAAACTAAATTACAGTTCTGCCTGGCTGACAAAAATATTCTGCCAGTATTATGAAACTACACCCTCGCGTTACCTGATGCATCTGCGTATAGCCCAGGCGAAGAGTCTGCTGGCACATAATCAGGAAATGTCTATCCGCCAGATCGGTGAGATGTCAGGCTACCAGGATCAGGGATATTTCAGCCGCATATTTAAGAAGAACACTGGACTCAGTCCCGTTGAATACAGAGAGAGCCTGAATCAGCGTGGCTGATCCAGACTCTCAACATAAAATTTGATTAAGCGGGCAGATTATCTGATGATGGTCTGCCTGATTTTTTTATCCTTTTCATAGCCGGGGAAGCTGCCTGCTTGTGACCATTTCAGCAGATTATCCTGCTCGGACCAGATAAACTCTGTCACTGCATACTCACCCTGTTCATAGCCATAGCCGTCACCTGCATCTTCGTATAAACTGAATTTGCAGTCTGAGCCAGCATAAATCTTGAGATCAAGACTTCTGCTGTTGATATCATCTGTTGAGTTGGCAGCTTCGACCTGGCTTATTTCTGCCAGTGGCAGGATGGAACCTGCGCGAACGAAAACAGGAATACTCTCTAGTGCTGCCTGTACTTCGATCGTCTGGCCGCCTTGATAACGTTTATCTGTCCAGAAATCATACCAGTCGCTGCCGGCCGGAAGATATACTTGCACAGTATCATTACCAGAATCAAGCGGATCGGTGATCGGTCTGATCAGAAGCGAATCTCCCAGCATGAAGCTGTCAGAAATATCATGAGCTTTGACATCATCTGGAAAAAGCATAGCCGGAGGCGCGATGATGAAGCCTGAATCAAGCGTTACCTGTCCTGCCAGTGCATAGATATATGGGAGCAGACGATAACGAAGTCTGGTGAATTTTACCAATGTGTCATAAATGACTTCGCCTGCTTCTCCGAAACGCCAGATTTCTCTAGGAGTATCTGTTCCATGTGACCGGAACATCGGCAGGAAAGCACCAAACTGGTACATGCGCAGATAGAATTCTCTGTATGCAGGATCTTCACAACCCTCGTTAAACTTACCTGCCCAGAACCATTGCTCTTTTCGAGCTGTGAAGAAAGCACCTATATCCATTGTCCAATAAGGCTCACCAGTAACACAGAAATTGGTAGCAGCGGTAATTTGTGTTTTGAACATATCCCAGGTCGCGGCGGTATCGCCCGACCAGGTGATAGTAGCATAACGATGTTGGCCGGCATACGATGATCTTGTCAGATTGATTACACGTTTAGCTGAAGTTTCAGCTCTTTGGCCAGCGTAGATGCCCTGTGAATGGAGCAGAGAATAAGCATTTATCAGGGCAGGGTCGAGGTAGCGTCTGGCCTCATCACAGTTGATAGCGATCCTTGCTTCAGGTTCCGGTTTGATGATTCCCTTCCAGTCACCTTCAAAAGGCTCAGTGCAATCACACCACCAGGCATCAAGGCCGCTGGAGAATAGTCCGCGTGAGGCTTGATCCCAATAGGTTTTACGCGCGTTATCATCAAAAGCGTTATAGGTCGACATGTTGCCGAGCATATAACCTTTTTCGATCATTTCGGCTGAATTTGTGCCACCTGGTGCCATATTTGGCCAGATTGATATCATCATGCGGACATTCATATCATGCAGTTCCTGAACAAGTGCTTTTGGATCAGGGAATCTACTGTTGTCAAAAACCTTCTCGCCCCAGAGATCACCTTCCCAGGACCGCCAGTCCAGAACCAGACAATCAAGTCGAACCTTACGTTTTCTGTATTCTTTTGCAACTTCAATCATTTCAGCTGCGTCAATATAGCGCTCCTTAGACTGAACATAGCCAAAAGCCCAACGAGGCAGCATCGGCGGTATGCCTGTGAGTCTGTAATATGCATTGTTGAGTTGTCTGATATCTGTGCCTGCATAGAAATAGTAATCTAGTTGTTCTGTGGCTTCGAACCACATATAGGAGCCTGAATAATCATCTCTGAAGGTCATAAGACAGCTGCTATCGAACAGCAAGCCATAGCCATTCGTGGATATCAAGACCGGGACGCTTGCTTTCATATTCTGCTGATAGACATACTGATGTGTTCCTCTGAGATTACCGATTCCTTCTTCATGAGAACCAAGGCCAAACAGTGCCTCGTTTTCCTGGAACTCAAAATGCAGCCTGAATTGACAGGCCATACGGTCAACATAGGTCTCTAGATCCTGCGCGCGTACGCGTAGTCCGTCGACAGTGACCTCCATTTCAAGCTTGTCATTATCTGTCGAACGAGTCTTCTTGATTTCAACCGGTTCAAGCTCCTTGGGCTTGTCAGCTGATTCTTGATACAGCAGTCTGCCTGCTGTATCAGAAACGCTGACCTGGAGGTTGCCTTTTTGGGCACGAACAATGAGAGCACTTGTCCTTACAATGATCTCTTCAGCAGTTTCTTCCTGATGCCAGTCAGTAAAAACAGAATCAGCTGTAACGATCATGCTTGGATCATTGCTAAGCTCAGGTTTGTTTGAGTAGACGATCCTAACGATATCGGCAGCATACGGCAGCAGCCAGAGGAAGCGTCCTCCAGATTCGATCTGAGGCACGGGTCTGGATGTAGATACAGCAGCTTTTGACATGTCCATTTCAGTCTCCTTATATTCTGATAGTACTTATAACTTAAATTGTTTGACTTATTCTTTGACAGCACCGGAGGTAAGACCGCCGACGATGTATTTCTGACCGATCAGATAGACAATAATAACTGGAAGGATGGTCAGAACGATGTCGGCAAAAACATAGTTCCAGTAGCTGGCCATCTTGCCGAAGAAATTATAGACAGCGAGATTCATCGGCCACATCTTGCTAGACGATGATAGGTACAGAGGAGTCATGAAATCATTCCAGACGCCCATGAACTGCAGTATGAAGGCTGTAACCATGATTGGCTTAAGCAGTGGCAGTATGATGCTGAAAAACAATCTGATTGGTCCTGCGCCGTCGATAACGGCCGCCTCATCGAGCTCCACAGGTACTGAACTCATGAAGTTTCGTATGACAAACAGGCAAAATGGAATCATACTGCTGGTAAAAGCAATAATCAGGCCAGCACGAGTATTTGCAACCTTGAAGGTCTGCAGGACTTTTACCAGTGTAACATAATTGACTGGGAAGAATAATCCGCACAAAACGAAATAGTATATGAATACATTGAATTTTGTACGTTTTCTGCTGAGAACAAAAGCAGCCATCGCACAGCCTAAAAGAGCTATACTGGTCGAGAGAACAGCATAGAGCAAGCTATTGCTGAAGCCTTGCACCAGTTTGCCTTGCTCGATGACGATGCTATAGTTGGAAAACTGCCATTCGGACGGGAGTGTCAGAGCCATGCGGGCCGATTCACCCTTGGTTTTAAATGAGTTGATCACGACCATGTAAAATGGCATGATAACGATCAAGCTAAGGACAATGCAAACGATCTGCTTGATGAGGCGCTGTGGCCATGGTTGTTTCATTGCTGCACCTCCTGCTTGCTCATGACTTTTACGATGATGATACCTACTGCCATTGTGATCAGGAACAGGATAGTGTTAAGAGCAGTAGACATACCGTAACGCCCATTGGCATATAGCTGATAAGCATATGTTGTTACAACCTGAGTTGCATGGCCAGGTCCGCCATTTGTCAGAATATAAATGATATCAAAAACCTTAAGACCATAGGTGATGCCAAATACGAGATTGATCATTATTGATCCCGAGAGCATCGGTAGTGTTATATATCTAAGCTTCTGCAGGAAATTAGCTCCATCGATATCCGCGGCTTCATAATAGGAGTTGGGGATAGCGTTGAGGCCAGCCAGGAAAATAGTCATGACATAACCGATACCGCGCCAGGCATCGACACCATAGATCGAAAACCAGACGACATCCAGGTCAGTCAGCCATTTTTGTTTAAGGAAATCCAATTGCAAAAACTCTAGTGTCGTATTCAGTAGGCCTGTATTGAAATTAAGGATCGACTTGAAGGTCAGGCCGATAATCAAAAAAGGCAGGATCGAAGGAAGATAGAGTATCGTTCTATAGAAGTTACGGCCGCGCAGGCCTTTTTGCAGCATGATCGCCAGTAGCAGTGCCGGGACCAGTTTGACTATATTTGAGATTACAGTAAACCTCAGAGTGTTGAAAATACCCTGGCTGTAATTCTCATCAGCACTGAAGATTTCACGGAAATTCTTCAGTCCGACAAAATTTATATCACCCATACTTCTGGCATTCCAGTCCGTCAAGGAGTAGAAAACACCAAGCAAACCCGGTGATAGGAAGAATACTACATAAATCGCCAGCGGCAGAAAAAGAAACCACTGCGGATATGTTTTTAGTTTATTCACGCGATTCACCACTTTCTTTTTTCGTATTCGCAGGGAATAAGTCTGACAATGGCAGTATTGATGTATGACATAGATGGTGCCGGAAGCGATTCATGATCGGGCTTCCGGCACCCCTTAGTTGTCAGTTAATATAATATTATCAGTTCCAGGCAGGGTCGTTCTGCAGTTCTGCAGATTTGGCACGATTGTTGTCCATGTTCTCAAGAACATCATTGACTTCGATCTGGCCTGTGAAATAAGCGACCATGTCAGCACCGAAATCCATCCAGTAATCATTTGTGAATTTTGTACCGGTCTGAAGAACAGATGTCAGACGCTTGCTGTCATCTACGTTGGCGATCAGCTCTTCTTCTGCTGGCAGCCAGTGCTGCTCGATATTTACTACATCTTCGTTAACAGCAAGGTTTGTCCAGGCTGGATGTGCGTCGAGACGCTCCTGCAGGCTCTCATCTGTAGTTACGAAGTCGAAGAATGCTTTTACCAGTTCAGGATGTGCAGTATCTTTGTAGCCCATCATGATAGGACCAGCTGGATTGGTTGGGTAGTTCTGATTGTCGCCCAGTGGGATCAGACAGAGAGCGAACTCATCTGTTGTGCCTGTTTCTTCGATAACCTGATTGATATAACCTGGGTTGGCCATAGCCATAGCGATCTCACGGTCACCGAACATATTGGTCATATTTGTGCTGTCAGAACCGATCCAGTCCTCACCGAAATAGCCTTTGTCATTGAATTCTTTCATCTGTGTCAGGACTTCAAGCATTTTTTCATTGTTTGCAAAAGTCTCGGTGTTGTTGTTCAGACCTTCATAGAGTCCTGGTTTTGCTTCTTCATAAATTCCGCCGATCTGGAAGAACGCCAGCTGATGCTGCCATCCGTCAGCACCAGGGATGAACCAGGGTGTGATGCCTTCTGCGGAGATTTTCTCAGCTGCTGCCAGTAGTTCCGCATAGGATGTAGGAGCTTCATTGATACCAAGCTCAGCAAAAAGAGTCTTGTTGTACATAAGTACATACTCAGGAGAGTTGGTCCAAGTCATCAGACCATAAAGCTTATCATCTGCCATACAAGAAGAGAGACGCTCTTCTGGGATAACATCAGCCCAGGCTGCATCTGTGAAGTCCATGCAATAAGCTGAAGGATCAACCAGAACGCTCTCAATGGCAAAAGGATTAGACTGAATCCAGAAGATGTCTGTGGCAGTTCCGCTGGTCAGCTTGGATTGAAGAAGGTCCTCATACTGATCTGCAGGAATGGTCTGGAGATCTACTGTAACAGAGTACTCTTCCTCAAAACGGGCGATTATTCCATCATAGTGGTTATCCATCCAGCCCTGTGATACCAGGATGCTGAGTTCTTCGCCGGCAAAATCTGCGGCCGGTTCTGTTGTTTCTTCTGAAGCACCCTCTGTTGTGGTTTCGCCAGCAGGTGCAGCTGTAGTGGTTGTGCTCTCGCCGCCTGAACAGGCAGTTACTACTGAAAGCAGCATTACAATGCAGAGAATAAGACTAATAAGCTTCTTGTTCATTTTTCTTCCTCCTCTTAAGTGGTTGTTTTCGTTCTTTATGTTCAGGCTTCCAAGCCTTAGAACCATTTATTAATTTGCCTCAGAATGAACCTTTGACATCGGACCAGTTCTTGTTAGCGTAATCAAGCAGAGTATCGGCCTGACTGCGGCTCATTTCCGGCAGATGTAGCAGCATCGAGTGTGAACCGTATCTGGCAACCAGTTTGTCTATACCTGCGATCCAGTCATCGAAGCCACCGCTGTAAACCTTGATCCAAAGTGACTTGCCAGCTGCTCTGGCCTTATCATAGATTTCGTACCAGTCTTCCAGAGTGCCATCCGGTCCATGGTCGCCGCTTGTCCATTGCAGAGCATCGATCTTGTCTATCTCAAGGACAGCATCAAGATGTTTAATTGCGTCTGGTCCATCAAGATGATATAGGACCTGATCAAGTTTTGCGGCCTGTTGCCTGAGAGATGGCTGGATGAATTCTCTGAACTGATTAGGTGACATCATCGCGGAAAAATCGCATTGAAGCTTGGCTGTTCTGCCCGGACCCCATATCTGGAAAACCGTATAACAGGAACCACCCTCGCGATCTTTCAGAAGATCATAGAATCGATCATAGTATTCGAAATAAACATTATCGATTTCTGCCAGTCGTTTGACGATTTCTTCCGGCTCGTCGATCATGTCGAAGATCAAATCGCTGGCACCCCTAAGTGAAGCCAGAATATCAACATTCTCAATAATGTCAGGAATACCTACATAGAAATCATCTCCGGCCATATCACGAATCTTGCTGACCAGAGCCAGATGCTCCTGCCACCATTTATTATTCGGATCGAAGCTCAGAGTCGGCTGATCGGTCCAGTCCTCTACGAAATGGTCAAACCAGACTGTATCATGATTGAAGACAATATTTGATCCCAGGTAGGCTGCCATAGAGCCTGGACCGAAATCTGCGCTGATATTTGGGAAGCTCTCTGCGAGGAAATCTCTCGTCTGACAATAATGACGGAATCTGGCAACCATGCGCTCTGCGTCACGATAGCGGTCATCAACCGACATAATCTTCAGGTCATCTGGCAGCTGCGTATCCACGCCATCCTTGCGGGCTGTTAAAATCATCAGCGGTCTCCCACTGTTGTTCCTGTTCCACCAGCCCTTGAATTTTGCCTGTGTTTCCTGCCAGTTTTGTTTATATATCATAGTCTGCCGTGTCCTCCCCATAAGGAAATCAGAAAAAATCTATCTGATCTCTATGCCTTATTTATAACGCGGTACCATTTAACAAGCTATGGACAAACCTCAACAGTATTTGTATCTTTTTAACAAAGGGTTCATGATATATAGAGCTGTTCAGTGCAGGTAGCACAATTGGCTTGGAAAAAATATGACAAAATTACAAATATATTGTTCTTTTCATTTGCATTTGAACCGTGTCACTGTATCACTTCGATGCGCAAAGCCAGATAAGGTTTCTCCGGCAGGCTGATTGTCCGACCGTTTTCATCACCATATTCATAGTTGTTGCGCTTGCAGCTGCTGAACTCTCCCGGAACAGGTATTATCTGCATATCCAGGGTATCGATTATATCTGCCCTGAATTTCGTTCCATCTACAAGATCGAGATCTCTGGCTGGAAAATGAAATGGTATTTCTCCAGGAGATGTTCGTCCAAAATAGAAAAGATAATACTTGCCGGGAACACCAACTATATTTGTGTACCACCAGCGATCGATTGGCTCGAGACCACATTCTGGCCCTGCCTCAAGCAGTTCGCGCAGGAAGGCTATTCGATTTTTGCTGCTGCCTCGCAGCTTGCCGCCGATACCGGTCCAGACTTCATCATCTGAATGCCCCTTGGCAGCGCAGACCTCACCGTGACCAACATAGGTACCACCGGCAATTCCCTCCCAGAATCGATGTGTCAGTTCGATATCGTCCAAATCTCCCCAACGTGCATCGAAGTTACCCTCATAGCAAACCTCATCATAAATAACAGGCTTATGCCAGGCATTGCGCAACATTACTGCCCTGCCGTTCTCGGAAACGGCCAGTCCATCCTGAATGCAGCAATGAGTCATTTCTTCAAGCGAGTAGTCGTAGAATTCGATGTAATTATGATTGGAACATAAATGTCCATAAGGATCTTCTGCTGCAATGATTATGCCGAAACGATCCCAGTCTGCCAGCGTTTTCTCTTTTAGCAAATCGTATTCATTGGCCAGTGACCACCATACATTGCTATAAGCCGCATATCTTCTTGTGACATATTCGACATAGCGGTCATCCGCCTCAGCAGGCATCTTGTCAAAAGCCCACTTATCACTGTATGGGTGAAAAAGAATGAGATCTGCCTCGACACCAAGCTTCTGCAATGATAGAACCAGTTCATCAAGGCGATCGAAGTAGCGATAGTCGAAGCTGGAGTAATCCCAGGAATCTCCCTGCTTTATGAACGGGAAAAACTCTGTATGCTCCTCGCTCCATTTGCTGTAATGAGGCAAAACACACATCCTGATTTTGTTGAAGGGACTATCCTTGAGACTCTGCAGAGTTTGCCTGGTTATAGCCTCAGGCTGATGTATCCAGCCATAGCTAGTCGTACCGAAGGGGCGATAAATGCTGCCATCAGCATAGGCAAAATGATACTTGTCATGAACGCTTACAGGTCCATGGTTTCCATGCTCAGGACCTGTGCACTTGAAGCTGCCACTGAATTTTGCATTGTCGCTATCAGCAGAATAAAAGCTCCATTGCCATTCGCCGCTTGATTGCGGCATGAAACGAACAGCAATTTTATCCTTGTCCCTGGCAAAAGCCGGCACCTTTTTCATGTTATCTCCCAGACTGAAAATGCACCAGAATTCATTAGAATCAGGACTTGTTATTCCCAAACTCAATAAATCAAAAACTATTTCACAGCACTGCCAGAGGCTGGCGGTATCATTGATCATTTTTCCATTATTAGCTAAAAGTTTCATACAATTCCTCCGTCTTTTGCCGTTTTAGCCGCAAATAATCAGCTGCTCAAATTTGAGAACGGCATATCAGGAGATTATCACAGATTAAAAAAAGGTCAACATTCATGTTAATTGACAATCAAATGTGTTTGTATAAGATATATCATGAGCAAAACCAAGTCAGGAGGACATAGAAATGAAGATAAATATGGACAAACCAGCCACACGCTGGGCTGAGGGTTTCCCCTTGGGCAACGGCTTTTTCGGTGCTATGGTGTATGGCGGAACCTATGATGAAACCGTTGATCTATCAGCTTCTACCTGGTTTTCCGGAAACAGTGACTGGGACAACAATTGTCCGGATACAGGAGCTGAAGTTTTTTCGAAGATGCGTAAGGAGGCTATAAATAATAACTTCTCTGTTGTTAGAGAATTAACTGCTGACTACATGGGCAGCAGGCTTAATTATGGTACTAATCTTCCGCTGGCACAGCTTAAAATAACTGATATAAATAAATTAACATCAGAAAATGAACGGACAAATGAAGGCTACAATCGGTCTCTTGATTTACAAACCGGTCTTTGCAGTGTTGATTGGCAGAATAGCCAAGATGGAAATACAGCTCAGATAAATCGCAGAGAATATTTCGTGTCACATGTAGATAGAGTCATAGCCATGCGTGTTGTCGGTTCGAATATGCTTCCTGATATGGAAATAAGTCTGTCTGGAGAGGGCCTTCGGACACTATCGTTTTCAAATACAGATATCACATATATGCCTGATTACAGTGCTTCCTGTAATCTTATTGTTGGAGCAAGTGCAAGAGAAAGCATGCATAGTGATGGTACAACTGGAGCAAATGGTATAATTAGCATTAAGATTCTCAGCAAGGATGGACAGATTAGCTTCGATAACAAATGTAATAATATTATGTTAAGTGACAGCCGCGAATGCATCTTACTTCTGACATTTGCCTCTGATCTGGAACAGAACTCAGAGCTGCTTCAGACATTTTGTACGAACACTCTTGATCAGGCAGCTAAACTAGGCTGGAAAAAACTGCTGACGCGACATATAGAAGACTTCTCCCCGGCAATGGAAAGGGTTCATCTGAAGCTTGGTCGAATCGCAGACTGGAATAAGCCTGCGGACAAGTCAGTTCATGAGCTGGCTGCCAGCACTGACGAAGATGAGAAGCAGGGTCTGACCGCGCTGTTGTTTCAGTTTGGTCGCTACCTGCTTCATAGCAGCTCCCGTTCTGATTCGCCACTGCCCGCACATTTGCAGGGTATTTGGAATGATAGTGTAGCCAGTCGTATCGGCTGGACCTGTGATATGCATCTTGATATCAACACACAAATGAATTACTGGCCGGCTGAAATAACAGCTCTCTCAGAATCGACAGATCCTTTGCTTGACTGGATCGAGAACATTCTGGTTCCTTCTGGCCATATTACTGCACGAAAATGCTACGGGCTCGATGGCTGGGCTGCTGAGCTGGTATCAAATGCCTGGGGTTTTTCCGCTCCATATTGGAGTCCAAATTTAAGCCCCTGTCCTACTGGTGGGGCCTGGCTCATTCAGCAGCTTTGGCAGCGGTATCTGTTTAATCAGGACGATCAGGAATTGCAAAACAGGATTATGCCGATTATTTATGAGGCAGCTCTCTTTTTAAGCCAATATCTCTTCGAAATACCTGGCGAACCCTATTTACAGAGCGGACCGTCCATATCGCCTGAAAATACTTTTGTCGTTGATGGTGGCAGCTATCAAGCATCTTTAAGTCCAGTCTATGAAATCGCAGTTATTCGCGATATTTTTCAGAGTTATCTGGAAGCTTCAAAAGTTTCAGCCATTTTAGAACCCGGAGACGATAGATATCAGAAACTTGCGCATACTATCGAGCAGCAGCTCGAAAAATTGCCTCCATATCGCATTGCAGAAGATGGTACGCTTAGCGAATGGAGTCATGATTATCCGGCAGCTGACAGTCAACACAGACATACGAGTCATCTGCTCGGACTATATCCCTATATGCAGATCACACCCGAAGAAACACCAGAGCTTGCGGCTGCGGCTCAGGCCACAATTGACAAGCGTCTAACTCCGGCTGATAACTGGGAGGATACCGGTTGGTCAAGATCACTGCTGATGCTTTATAGTGCCAGTCTCAAAAAGGGCAATCAGGCATATGAACACATTAACTCTATGTTGAGCAATTTGCTGCAGGAGGCTCTTCTAGTTAAGCATCCGCCTACAAGGGGAGCGCCGGCTTTTGATGATGTTTATGAGATGGACGGCAATACTGGTCTGACTACATGCATTGCACATATGCTGCTGCAGTCGCCGGAGCGTGGTGTGATCGAGCTTTTGCCAGCACTGCCTACGGCCTGGCAAGAGGGCAGCGTGAGTGGTCTTCGTGCTGCCGGCGGCCTGGAGTTTGATATTGAATGGGAAAATGGATGCTTGCAGCATGCGGAAATTGTCAGCAGATGTGATCAAAAAATCAGAGTACTGTACAATGGAAATGTAGTGATGGTTGAGCTTGATGCCGGTCTTCTATATACTCTACGACTATAGAAACTTTATTAGTTTAAGAATGATTACAAAGAGAAGCCTCGACCAGTTTTGCTGGTCGAGGCTTGATTGTTTAGTGTCTGAGGATGAATCATTTTAGTATTGTTTAAACTGTTATTTATCAGTCATTCTCTGCTCTTTTCTTGCGATTAAGCAGATATGCCATGCCGCCTGCAATTGCTATCAATGCGATTCCTACTGGCCACAATGGTGCATTCTCACCTGATTTCGGGAGTTGCTCCTGAACGACCTCGATCGTAGGAAGTGTCGGATCAGCTGGAGCAAGTGGGATATTGATGATCGGTTTGATCGTAGGCAGCGGTGCTGGTGTAGGTTCTGCCAGTGGTGGTTCTTCCTCTTCTACGATTATGGCTGTTACTGAGTTAATGAAGCTGATATTATCAGGGTCATCGCTTTCATCAGTAATATCAACAGCCAGGGTACCATCCCCGTTGTCTGAAATATTTACAATAACTGTGTATGTATTTGCATCGTAGATTATACCAGACAGTCCACCAGCCAGTTCTCTAATTGTATAGGTTCTAGTTCCAACATCAGCCAGATTATAACTGATTGTTTCGAAGCTGAAATTTCCATCTGCATCATTACTTGCTGTGCTAAATGGTGTTCCACTGGTGTCAGTGCCTTCAAACAGCTCGAATGTGAATTCGCCTGCCGCCAGGTCACGTCCGGTCAATGTTTTAGTACCTGACAGATCAAGACTGCCTGTTGCGGAATAAGTATTCGTGAAGTTTATGGCCTCAGGATCGTCACTCTCGCCATTGTAGTCAATGCTCAGCGTACCATCTCCATTATCTGAGATGCTAACAATTATTGTGTAGACACTCTCGTCATAGTCAACGCCGCCAAGTGTACCTGCCTGTTCAACGATCGTATAGGTTTTCACTCCCACGTCGTCGAGGTTGAAGTTGATCGTTTCGAAGCTGAAATTGCCATCGATGTCATTGCTTGCTGTTCTAAATGGAGTGCTGCTTGTGTCATCGCCTTCAAACAGCGCGAATGTGAATTCTTCTGCCGCCAGGTCACGTCCTGTGATCTCTTTTGTGCCTGAGAAGCTGATGTTGCCCGTTGCCTCATAAGAGTTATTGAATAC